>JASFIY010000040.1:0-9193 GCA_050122415.1 Desulfobacteraceae bacterium | reverse complement strand
CAAAAGGGTTTTTTCAACATCGGCAAGCGCAACCACATGGCTCTGCGCAAGATTTTCTGGAAAAACAACGTCATGATCGACCACGAGGACGTGGGCGGCAACGTCAACCGCACGGTGAGGCTCAACATCCAAACCGGGGAAACGTTCATCAAGATTTCGGGCCGGGGGGAGATCAGGGTATGAGCCAGGTCCAGCAGCTGCTCGATGGCATCACCGAGTTGGCCCCCATGCCCCGGGTGGCGAGCCAGGTCCTGACCCTGGTGCAAGACCCCAAAGCCTCCATGGCCAGTCTGGCCGAGCTGGTGCTGTTCGACCCGTCCCTCACCGCCACAGTTCTCAAAACCTGCAACGCGGCCCATTTCGGGCTGCCGCGGCAGGTGGATTCGGTGCACGACGCCATCAGCCTGCTGGGGCTGGACAAGATCGTCAACATCGTGCTGCTCAACAGCAGCGTTGCAAACCTCAGCCGGCAGCAGACGGGATACGGACTGCATGAAGGCGAGCTCTGGAAGCAGGCCGTCGCATCGGCCCTGATCGCCAAGGCCCTGGCCGATAGGATCGACAGCGCCTGCAAACACCTGGTCTTTACCGCGGCCCTGCTGAAAGACATCGGCAAGGTGGTTCTGGACCGCTTCGTCGCCGGGTCGATCCAGAAAATCAACCACCTCGTGGTGGACAGCGGCTACAGCTTCCGGGAGGCCGAAAAAAAGGTGATCGGGGTCGACCACGCCGAACTGAGCGGCCTGGTGGCCCGCAGGTGGCGCTTCAGCGACCGGCTGGTTGACGTCATCGCCAACCACCACCTGGCCGACCCCGCTGCGCGCAAGGACCCGGCCACCGCCATCGTTTACCTGGCCGATACGGTCTGCATGATGATCGGAATCGGCGGGGGCGTCGACGGCCTGGCCTACCGTTTCTACGACGGGGTGCTGACCCAAATGAACATCCGGGACGTCGATCTGCAGGAAATCATCGCTGACTTCGGCGCCGGCATGGGCCAGGTCGAGCAGCTGCTGCAAGCGGTGTAAGCGCCCCGGGCTCCCGCCCCCACCCGGCCTGCCAAACGCCGCCCGGCGTCGGCCGCCGCGGGGGGCGGCCCGAGCCCTGGGGACAGAGGAAAACCGAAGATGAAAGACGGCATTCAAGCGGCCATGTCCGCCGCCATCGGCTTGGTGCTGGAAACCATGTTTTTCATGTCCACCGAAATTTCGGGGGAGGAGACGCCCGCGGAGTATTTCGGCACGCTCAAAGACCGGCTCCACGCGGGGCAGATCGCGTTCAGCGGGCCCTGCGGCGGTCGGTTTTTCATCCTGATCCCGGAGGCGGTGCTCTACGCCATGACCGAGAGCTTCCTGACCCTGGAGCGAGACAAAATCGAGGAGCGCCATCTGGGCGGGATGGTCAAGGAGATTCTCAACATGGTGGCCGGCAACACCTTCAGCGCCCACAACCCCGATCATGTCTACGAGCTGGGGATTCCCGAACGGGTGCCCGCCGAGACGGTTGCACGGGTCCTGGCCGAATCGGACCGGGAGCCGATTTTTCTCGTGGTGGATACCAACGACGGCCGCCTGGCCCTGGCCCTGCTGCAAACCCGCTGAAAGACGATGCGCTGACCGGGGGGATCGGACCCTTCCGGCCGCAACCGGCGGCCGGCAGCCCTCCCCGACGGGCGAAACCTCCAACGGGACAATACAGATCGCTATGGAAAACAGTATTCGCGTTCTGGTGGTCGACGACTCCGCCCTGGTACGCAAGGTGTTTCTGGATGAGTTGTCGCGCGAGCCGGGTATCGAGGTGGTCGGCACGGCCCCGGACCCCTACGTGGCGCGGGAAAAAATTATCCAGCTCAAGCCGGACGTGGTGACCCTGGACGTGGAAATGCCCCGCATGGATGGCATCACGTTTCTGAAAAAACTGATGCGCTACTACCCGCTGCCGGTGATCGTCGTCAGCTCCCTGACCCAGCGCAACAGCAAGCTTGCCCTGGAGGCCCTGGCCTGTGGGGCGCTGGAGGTGATCGCCAAACCCTCGGCCTCCTACTCGGTGGGCGATATGTGCCTGCAGCTGGCCGACAAGATCCGGGCCGTGGCGCGGGTCCGGGTGGCCGCCCGCAAAGCCGACAGCCCGCCCGAGGCGCCGCCGCCCAAGGCCGCCCTTCAAACCCGGGCCATGACCGCCACCACCAACAAGATCTTCGCCATCGGCGCCTCCACCGGGGGGACCGAGGCCCTGCGGCGGGTCTTGACCTGTTTTCCGCCCAACAGCCCCGGCATGCTGGTGGTTCAGCACATGCCGGCGCAATTCACGACCTCGTTCGCGCAGCGCTTGGATTCCCTCTGCGACGTGCGCGTCAAGGAGGCCCAGGACGGG
Organism: Desulfobacteraceae bacterium; assembly: GCA_050122415.1. GTDB lineage: Bacteria > Desulfobacterota > Desulfobacteria > Desulfobacterales > JAABRJ01 > JAABRJ01. Next base: position 6,820 of record JASFIY010000040.1, on the reverse strand, counting down.
GATTCGGTGGTCAACGGCCAGGTGCTGATCGCCCCCGGCAACTATCACATGCTCTTGAAGCGCAGCGGGGCCCGCTACTACGTGAAGGTCAAGCAGGGGCCCCTGGTCCACCACCAGCGGCCGTCGGTGGATGTTCTCTTCAAATCGGTGGCGGACTACGCCGGCGCCAACGCCCTGGGGATCATTCTGACGGGCATGGGTGCCGACGGGGCCGACGGCCTGCTGCGGATGAAGCAGGCCGGTGCGCGCACCATCGCCCAGGATGAAAAGAGCTGCGTGGTGTTCGGGATGCCGCGGGAGGCCATCAAGGCCGGTGCGGTTGAGCGCATCGTGGATATCGCCGACGTCGCCCAGACGGCCCTCAACATGATCGCCTGAGGCCAGGCGCCACCCCGCCATGGAACTGAGCGCCCGACAATTCGCGGCCTTTCGCGAGCTGGTCTACCGCGAGTGCGGCATCCATCTGCACGAGGGCAAGCAGCAGCTGCTCCAGGCGCGGCTGGCCAAGCGGCTGAGAATCACCGGCATCGCCCGGGTGGAGGACTATCTGCGGGTCGTCGCCGGCGACGCCGCCGAGCGCGTGCGCTTCATCGACGCGATTTCCACCAATCACACCTATTTCTTTCGCGAAGACCACCATTTCGCCCTGCTCGACGCCGGACACCGCCGCATCTGGTGCGCGGCCTGCTCCAGCGGTGAGGAGCCTTACTCGATCGCCATCCACTGCCTGCAACAGGGGCTGCGGCCCGCCATTTTGGCCACCGACATTTCCACCACGGTACTCGCGGTCGGCCAGGCGGGGGTCTATCCCCTGGAAAAGGCCCGGCGGATACCCCTCGCGACCCTCAGGAAATATTTCCAAAAGGGACGGGGGCGCTGGGAGGGTTATATCCGCCTCAAGGACGAGGTCCGCCGGATGGTGACCTTCCGGCGCTTCAACCTACTGGCCGATGCGCCCCCGCCCGGCGAGTTCGATCTGATTTTCTGCCGCAACGTCATGATCTATTTCGACGGCCCGGCGAAGGAGGCGGTGGTCGCGAGGCTCTCGCGCAGTCTGAAGCCCCAGGGCCATTTCATCATCGGCGGGGCCGAGAGCCTCAACAACCTGCGCCACGATCTCCACTACCTGCAGCCCAGCATCTATCGCAAGGGCCCCTGAGCACCGGCTGCGCGCGCCTTGGCCTCCCCGCTTCCGGGGGGGTCAAAGCCGGCGGCGACTCCCCGCCCAAGACAGGGCTTGACATATGATCGATTTGCCCTGAAGAAGGTGACATCGGGGTCGGCTGGTTACCTGGGGCCGCCCACCCGGCGCGGGGCGATCCCTCACCTCGAAGCGCGCCCGGTGGACGCGTCCTTCACCCCTATTTGGGAGTGCGACCGTGGGGCAGGGGCTTTACGATGGCAACGAGGTGACAGCGCGGGCCGCGCTGGCGGCCGGCTGCCGGTTTTTTGCCGGCTACCCCATCACCCCGGCCACCGGGATCTTCAGCCGCATGCTGGCCCTCCTGCCCCCCGCCGGCGGGACCGTGCTGCAGGCAGAAGATGAAATCGCCGCCGCGGGCTACTGCCTGGGGGCTGCCATGGCCGGGTTGAAGGCCATGACGGCCACCTCGGGGCCGGGCGTCAGCCTGATTTCCGAAAACCTGTCCTTCGCCATCGGGTCCGAGATCCCGCTGGTGATCGTCAATGTCCAGCGCTTGGGGCCCTCCACCGGGTCGCCCACCCGGGGGGCCGACGGCGATGTTCAATTTATGCGCTGGGGCAGCTCTGGGGGGCTGCCGCTGATCGTCCTGGCGCCGGCGGATCTCAGGGACTGTTTCAGCCTGACGATCACGGCCTTCAACCTGGCGGAAACCTACCGCTGCCCGGTTTTTCTCGCCGCCAACAAGGAAATCGCCGAGACGAAGGAGAATGTCGATCTGCGCCGCCTGCCGCGGCCGGAGGTCGTGGATCGCCCGCGGCCCCCGGCGGATCGGCCCTTTCTGCCCTTCGCCACCGCAAGCGGCCGGGATGTCCCCGGCTTCCTGCCCATCGGCGGCCCGACCCTGGTTCGCCAGACCTCCTCCACCCACGGCGCCGACGGCTACATCACCGCCGACCCCGATGAGATCGCCGGCATGAACGTTCGCCTGAACCGCAAGCTCCATGCGGCCGTGGAGGGTTTCAGCTTCGCCGAGGCCGCGGTCGCGCCGGCTGCCGACACCCTGATTGTCACCTACGGCGTCACCGCCCGGGCGGCCAAGGCGGCGGTGAAGCAACTGAAGGCCGCGGGACGGCCGGTCTCCCTGCTGATCCTGAAAACCCTCTGGCCGGTGCCGGCCGCCCTCATTCGCCGCCACGCCCGCTGCGTCCAGCGGGTGGTGGTGGCGGAAATGAACCTGGGGCAATACGTGCGTGAAATCCGGCGGGTGCTGCCGGGCCGGACGGTGGCCTTTTGCGGTCGGATGGACGGCCAGTTGATCACCCCCGGCCAGATCCAGGCGGCGGTCGATGGCTAGTCTGCTCAACACGCGCCGGCCCCCGGCCTTTTGCCCGGGTTGCGCCCATGAGAGGGTGCTGCGCGGGCTGGATCGGGCCTTCCAGCACATGGGGCTTGGGGGCCACCAGGTCGCCATCGTCAGCGATATCGGCTGCTCGGGCCTCTTCGACACGTTTTTCGACACCCACGCCCTGCACGGTCTGCACGGCCGTGCGCTGACCTATGCCGCCGGGATCAAGCTGGCCCGCCCGGAGCTGCAGGTCGTGGTCACCATGGGCGACGGCGGCCTGGGCATCGGCGGCGCGCACCTCTTGGCCGCCTGCCGGCGCAATCTGGACCTGACCCTGCTGATCCTCAACAACTTCAATTTCGGCATGACCGGCGGCCAGGCCTCGGCCACCACCCCGGCCGGCGCCAGGGTGGGCTCCGGGTTTTTAAACCGGCTGGAGCGCCCCATGGACGTCGGCCGGGTCCTGGCCGCGGCCGGGGCGGCGTTCGTCACGCGGGCCTCGGCCTACCGAAAGGACCTGTCCGTTCTGCTGGAGGAAGCCCTCCGTTTCAAAGGCTTCAGCGCGGTGGACATCTGGGGCGTGTGCCCGGGGCGCTACCTGCGGGGCAACCAACTCACGCCCGAACTCATCGATCAGGCACTCGCCCAATACGCCCCGCTGCGGGGTCCCGTGGCCGAAAATCAGCGGCCGGAATACGGCGCCAACTACCGTGCCGTGGCCGCCGGCCTGCCCGCCGCGCCGGCCCCCGTCGAAATCCCGGCGCGCCTTACCCCTCCCCGGGCCGAGCGCCATGAGGTGCTGCTTCTCGGCGCCGCCGGACAGCGGATTCGCACCGCCGGCGAGGTCCTCTGCCTGGCCGGCATGGCCGCCGGTCTGAGTGTCAGCCAGAAAATCGACCACGGCATCACCGTCATGACCGGGCCGTCGGTCAGCGAGGTGATCCTCTCGCCGGAGGAAATCGACTTCACCGGCATCGAGGCCCCCAGCCTGGTGATCGCGCTCGCGGCCGAGGGGGTGGCCCGCCGCCAGGCGGTTTTCGGGCGGCTGGATGCAAACGCCCTGGTGGTCGCTGCTGCCGAGCTGGAGGTCCCCGCCACCCGGGCACGGGTCTTGCCCCTGGACTTCAAACCCCTCGGGATCGCCAAATCGGACCGGGCCCTGGCCGCGCTGGCGGTCCTGGCCGGGCGCAACCAGGTTCTTTCCCGGGAGATGCTGGCCGCTGCCCTGGCCCTGCGCTTTGACCCCCGGGCGGCCGCCGCTCTCAGGGAGCGGATCGCGGCCGTTTGGGGGTAGCCGGTCGGGGGCGGCGGCAGCGCCGCTTCTGCGACCGGGCACCGTGCAAGGGGGGTCCGTCGGTAAAGGCGCCCCCTGTTTTTTTTGAAGCGCCGGCCACCGTTCAGGCCGGTGCAACGGTCCAGGCGAGCGCCCTCAAAGAGCATGTCATCACCGAATTTGAAGCCTTATCGATACCCTGAAAATCGCCCGCCATCTTTCCCGCTTTCCGGCTGCGAAGGCGCGGTAAGTGACAAGTTGCTGTAACCTTTTCCCGGCCAGCGCGTTTAATGGGGAAAGATCTCGTTTCCAATCCTGACCGCCATATCTGCGCAATATCGGGGCAAAGGTCTTCTGGATGGATAGTCTAGAACCCTATGCGGACTTCTACCGGAGAAACAGGGGCCGCCTGTTTGGGTACCTCCTGCGCCTCACTGGTGAGCGGCAGCTCGCGTGGGATCTGACGCAGGAGAGCTTTACCCGGTATCTGACCCGCTACGGAACCGCTTGCACCAGCGGGTCGCTGCTCTACGCCATCGCCAGAAATGCGGCCCTGGACGTCTTGCGGCAGAGCCGCCGGACGCAGCCGGCGGGACCCGAACCGGTATCCGCCGCCGAAACCCCCGAGCAGCAGGTGATTCAAAAGCAGGCCTGCGAACGGGTGCTGGCGGCTCTGGAAGATTTGGACGCCGGCGACCGCGAGCTTCTGGCGCTGGTGGTCGCGAATGAACTCTCCTACGGAGACATCGGTTTGCGCCTTGGAATCAGCACGGGTGCCGTCAAAGTCAGGGTTCATCGGGCACGGATGGCGTTGAAAAAAATTCTGGAGGGAAAAAAGGCATGAGGGATTATCTTGCCAGCGCGTATATCGATGACGAGATGGACTTGGACGAGAAAGTGGATTTCATCCAAGACATCCGGAAATCGGACGACGCCTACCGAGGGGCAATGGATCTACTGGCCCAGGAGCGGCTGCTGCGTCGCGCCCTTCGGGACCCGTCATCCGTTCCAAGGGTACGGACGGGATGGGGCGATGTTCTAAAAATCTGGTGGGCGGCGCATGTCAGGCCGTTGGCCGCGGCCGCCGTCGGGCTGGCCGTGGGTCTGCTGATCTTTATTGTCTATCCGAGCCCAGCGTTTCCGCCGCAGACCAGCCGTTTTGTCATCTTTCTGCCCCAGGCCCGGCAGGTGGAGCTCTCGGGGACCTTCACGGAGTGGCGGCGGATGCCCATGCAGCCGGTGGGCCGCAGCGGCTATTGGGAACTGAACATTCCTCTGAGTTTCGGTGAACATCGCTATGTTTTTATCCTGGATGAAGACCAGCGGATGGCCGACCCAACTCAGCCTCATCGGGAGCGGGACGATTTCGGCGGAGAAAACTCGATTATCAGAATCGGGGATCGGACATGAAAACCGCATGGGGGGTTCTCATCGGAATGTCCCTGTTCAGCGCCGGCTGCGCCAGCCACCATTACCAAATCGAGGGCCCGCAAGTTTCCGTGCATCTCAGAAAACCGGGTGCCGGCGATGTGCAGTTCGCCTGCTCCCTCAATGATTACCAGCCCCGTGAGGTTCGGGCGGTCGGTGGCAACTGGGTGATCACGCTCCCCGCGGACAGTGCATTTCGTTATTTCTACATTGTTGACGGGGAGGCATTTCTTCCCCCCTGCCGATTGAAGGAAAAAGACGACTTCGGCTCGGAAAACTGCATATTCGAACCCGGATTGTGACCGACCGCTAAGACAAAATTTGAGATGGTGGCGAAAAAAGTTCAAGCTGCGGCACGCTGATACAGTTGCGTGAGGAGCACTTCAGGTGCGCCGCAGCGCCTTCGAGATGCAGCGCAAGACCGAATTTGGATTTAGGCCGCCATCGATTCTAACCCTGGTCGATTTCCTCCGTTTAATCAAAAAATTACCGAAAGGGAGGGGACATGCAAAAAATAGTTTTGATTTTCGGGTTGGTTTTCAGCATGGCGCTCACGGCTTGGGCGGCATCGGACGAGGCGCTCACCCAGCAGGCGATGCAGCGCATTCAGCAACGAACCGAGGAGATGGGGCGGCTGGGGGTGCCCAGGGACAAAGCCGAAAAAATGCTCACCCAGATGCTGATGAATCGATTTCGAGAGGAAAACATCGTCCGCGCGGAACGCATCGTGATGCAAAACGTTCAGGACGGCCTCCCCGTGGATCCCGTTATGAGCAAGGCCATGGAAGGGATGGCCAAACGGATGGCGGACGACAAGACAGTGGCGGCCATGGAGCAGGTGCGGGCCCGCCAGACCTTCAGCCATCGGCTGGCCCGCAGGCTCAGCGATGATCCGGTGGCGCTCCGAGCCATCGCGGACACGGTCTACGACGCGCTGGCCGCTAGAATGCAGGCGGAGGAGATGACGCGGATCGCGGCTCACCTTGAAGGATGGGCCCGCCAGAAAACAAAAAACGAGAGTGCCAACATGGCCCTCCAGACCATGCAAACGGTGCGGGCCATGGCCCGGCTGGGGGCGCGCTCTGGGGATGTGACCGAAACGGCTTGTCAGGCGCTCCGTCATCACTATAGCGTCCGGCAGATGAGCGCGATTCGTTCCAACTTTGTGGCGCAGGTGCAGCACAGGGAGCCTGAACGGCTCGGTCAGCGATATGCCCGGAGCATCGGAGTAAGCGGCGAGGTCTCAGGCGCCTCCCACAGGGGAAGGGGGTATTCCGGCGGCCGCGACACCGGCGGTGGCAGATCCGATGGTTCAGGCGGATCGGGTGGATCGGGCGGATCGGGCGGATCGGGCGGATCGGGTGGATCGGGTGGATCGGGTGGATCGGGTGGATCGGGTGGATCGGGTGGATCGGGTGGATCGGGCGGATCGGGCGGATCGGGCGGATCGGGCGGATCGGGCGGATCGGGCGGATCGGGCGGATCGGGCGGATCTGGCGGATCTGGCGGCGGAAAATAATGGATAAAGGGCGGGGGGCGGCAGACTCTGGCGCGATTGGCCTTCGAACATGAGGGAGAACCAAAAATTGCTGACCCAACCCACCGAATGACCTGAACGCCGCCCCGGTCC
>JASFIY010000039.1:0-9198 GCA_050122415.1 Desulfobacteraceae bacterium | reverse complement strand
TGGCTTCTGGCCCCCATCGTTTGGTTCATCAGAAAAAACTTCGGCGGTCCAGGCAGGGCCTGACGCCCCGATAAACTGAGACCCAAGCCGGGGCCCGGTTCATGCCGCCGCCTTTTGGTCGCGAAACCCGGCGGTCGCACCCCTGCCGCCACAGCGACCCCCGGCAGCGCGATTTGCCGCAGGATCTTCTGCCCGGGCGGGATTTTGGATGGGCTGTTGCCCGGATCCTCATGAAGGGGGCAACAGGTGAAGGGCAATTTTTGGCGTCTTGGGAAACTCTGGTTCCGGATCGTGCGCCGCGCAGGGCAGCTCTGGCTGGATCACGACGCCTTCAGCCACGCCGGTTCGCTGGCCTTTTTCACCCTGTTTTCCCTGGCCCCGACCCTGATCGTCGCCGTGGCGGTGATCGGCTTCGTGCTGGGCGAAAGCGCCGCCCAGGGCGAAATCGTCGCCCGGCTGGCGGACACCATGGGGGCCGAGGTGGCCCGGGCGATCGAGCAATTGGTGCTGAAGTCGCGCATCGAAGCCACCGGCCTGATGCCCAGCGTGCTGGGTATCGGCGCCGTCCTGGTGGGTGCCACCACGGTGTTTGCCGAGCTGCGCTGGTCGCTGAACACCATCTGGGGCGTCAGGCCCGACCCGGACCGCAGCGGCCTCTGGCGGATGGCCAAGTCGCGGCTGCTGGCTCTTCTGATCGTGCTCCTGATCGGCCTGGGGCTGCTGCTCTACTTCGTCTTCGGCATCGCCCTGGGCGCCGTGGCGCCCCTCATCGACGCCTCCCCCCCGGCCACCGAGCTGCTGCTGAGCACGGGGCGTTGGCTGGCCTCGCTGCTGATCGGGGTGCTGTTTATCGCCGCGCTCTTCAAGGTGCTGCCGGATATCATCGTCTCCTGGGGGGATGTGATGGGCGGGGCGGTCGTCACCGCGCTGATGTTTGCCGTCGGGCGCCACGCCATCGCGGCCTATCTCGCCAACACGGCCACGGCCTCGACTTATGGCGCGGCGGGGGCGGTGGTGATCGTGCTCTTCTGGGTCTACTACTCGGCTCTGATTCTGCTGCTGGGGGCGGCCTTCACCCGCGCCCAGATCGAGGCCCGGGGCAAAACCGTGGCGCCGCGGAGTTCGGCGGTGCGGGTGGTCCAGGAGATCGTGCCGCGTTGAGCGGGTCACAGCCGGGGCGCCGGCCTAAAACGAACCGAACATCGAGCCCAGGACGATCACGGCCACCAGGGCGATCAGGGCGCCGACGATCCCCACCATCACGATGTCCAGATAGCTCTTGCGGTGGGTGCAGCCGCAGACGGCCAGCAGGGTGACCACCGCGCCGTTGTGGGGCAGGCTGTCCAGGGTGCCGGAGCCGATCACCGCCACCCGGTGCATCAGGGCGGGGTCCAGGCCCGTCTCGGCGGCGATCTGCATGAAGGTCGCGCCCAGCGCCTCCAGGGCGATGGTCATTCCGCCCGAGGCCGAGCCGGTCAGGGCGGCCAGCAGGTTGGTGGAGACCGCCAGCGACACCAGCGGCCCGCCCTCGATCCCCAGCACCCAGTCGCGCACCGCTTCAAATGCCGGCATGGCGGCCACCACCGCCCCGAAGCCCACCAGGCTGGCCACGCTCAGAACCGGCAGGGCCGAGGCGTTGGCTCCGGCGTCGACCGTGTCGCGCAAGCCCGGCAGGCGCCGGTAGTTGAAGGCCACCAGGACGAGGATGGCCGAGACCAGGGCCACGATCACCGACCAGACGCCGCTCACCGCCGAAAGCGGGATCCCGCCCCAGCGCGCCTCGGCCAGGAAGTCCGTGTCGATGGCCGGCAGCACCAGCATGGACATGGCGAGGTTGACCAGGATCACCACCACCAGGGGCAGGACGGCCACCACGACCGTGGGGTGCTCTGCGCAGTGCCGGCCGCGATGGACCTCCGCCGGGTCGAAGGCCGCGGCGGTGGTGGCGCGTTCGCGCACCAGCGGGTCCTCGGCGGCGGCATCGGGGTCGACGGCGCTCTCGCCGAAGCCCTCGCCGGCGCGGCGGGCGGCGGCCTCGGCGCGCGCCAGCCACCACAGGCCGAAGCCCAGCATGATGCCGGCGGCGATGATGCCCAACCCGGGCGCGGCGAAGGGGGTGGTGCCGAAAAACGGCATGGGGATCGCGTTCTGAATCGCGGGGGTGCCCGGCAGGGCCGACATGGTGAAGGTCGAGGTGCCCAGCGCGATGGCCGCCGGCATCAGGCGGCTGGGGATATCGGCCGCGCGAAACAGGGCCTGGGCCATCGGCCCGATCACGAAGAAGGCGACGAACAGGCTCACACCGCCGTAGGTCACCAGGGCGCCGGCGAGCACCACCGCCAGCATGGCGCGGCGCGCACCGAGCCGCCCGGTCATGAACCGGGCGATGGTCGCCACCGAGCCGCTGTCGTCCATCAGCTTGCCGAACACGGCGCCCAGCAGAAACAGCGGAAAGAACTGGGCCAAAAACCCGCTCGCCGAGCCCATGAAGGTTTGGGTCCAGTGCGCCAGCAGCGGCTCCCCGGCGGCCAGCGCGGCGATCAGCGCCGCGGCCGGGGCCAGCACCAGAATGCTCCAGCCCCGGAACGACAGCCAGATCAGAGCCCCCAAACCCAGCAGAATGCCAAGCAGTCCCATACGTCACTCTCCTTCCATCAGGGGCATGCGGTCGCCTGGCGACCGCATGCCCAAGTCTGATCTGTGAACTACCGCAAACGCACCGGCCCCCGGGCGGTGGGCGTGACCAATGGGCCGGCGTTGCGGGCGCCGGCTGAAACAGGATCTTTATGCGGGCGGAGTATGCCAGGGTGAGGAATGGGTGTCAACGCAAGGCAATTCTCCTCAAGCTGCGGGCTGCAGGAGCCGCTGGGCGGGCAGGTGGGTTTTTGGGTGAACCATCAAGGGCACTCTGTAGTGCGTTAAGCGATTGGCCATAAGCGCAATTTGTCAAAAACACCCCTTCTTCCCCTCGAGAACTGTAAATCCGATTTGTTAGGGGGCTTTTATTGGAGCAAGGTAGAGGACCCAAATTTGATGAACCCTCAAAATTGAAGTTGCTTTTGCAGTGCGACATTATTACTCTAATTTTTTACATGATGCTATCGGGTGGTGAGCAAATACCCGGGCCTTTCAAGATGTGGAGGATATATGCGGCCGATGGTTAAGTTGGCGGCGATTTCGGTTTGCTGGCTGTTGCTGGCCTGTGCCGCCGGAACGCTTATGATCGGCAGGTCGCATGCGGCCGGGCAGGGCATCGACGGCGCCGACACGTCCGCTCCTGCCGCCGGAGAAGCGACGGCTGAAATTGAAAAAATCCTTGCCGGTCTCACCGACGAGCAGGTTCGGCGGATGCTGATCGCCGAGCTGCAAAAGGACGCGGCGGCGGCGCCGGCAACCGGTCCGGAAGCCGTGACGGGCCCGGCCGCCGTTCTCTCGTCCCTTCTGCGGGCGCTCCACAGCGAGCACGAGGCCAACAAGACCCATTTCGCTTACATGTGGTCGCAGATTCCCCGCGTGCTGCCCGACCTGCACCGGGCGCTGCGCAGCCTCTGCCCCGAGGGGGCCGCGCACTGCACCGTGCGCAACCTGCTCTGGGCGCTTGTTTTCATCGGCATCGCCCTGGTCGCGGAATCCTTATTTCGATGGTTTTTCATTCGCACCTACCTCACCGTTTCGCGGGAGGAGAACCCGCCGCAGCTGGGAAACGCGGACAGGCTGCTGGCCGGCCTCGTCCAAAGTCTTCCCGACCTCCTGGGGCTGGTTTTCTTTTTTGCCGCCGCCTATTTTATGACGATGGTGTTCATCTGGAGAGATGCGCCCAATACCCGGCTGTTTTTCTTGGCGGTGCTGGTCGCCGTGGCGGTCATCAGGCTGCTGGCGATCCTCTCGCGCATCCTGTTCTCTCCGTCTGACCCGGCCTTCCGGATCATGCCCATGGACAGCCGCGTCGCCGCTGCGGCCCATCGCCTGTTGGTGGGCACCGGCGGCTACATCGTGGCGGCTTTGATGGCCGGCGTGTTGTTTCTGCGGCTGGGGGCCGGACGCGACTCGGTCTTGCTGCTGCAGGTTTTTTTCGCGACGCTGCTGCTTGCCGCCAGCGCCGCCGGCGTCGTCGTCTTCCGGCGCAGGGTGCGGGACCATCTCATCGCGTCGGCCGCAGGCAGTGATCAGAACATGCCCTGGGTGCGCAAGCAGTTTGCCGCGGTCTGGCACATCCTGGCACTGGCCTACCTCTTTCTACTCTGGTTTCTGCTGATCCAAGACCTGGCGGACCCCGACGTCAAAAAAAGCGGGGCCTTCATTCTGAGCTTCTTCGTGGTCCCCATCTGGATGGTGGCGGACCGCCTGGCCGGGTGGGTGGTCAAAAACACCCTGAGTACCCTCAAAATCCACCAGGAGACCTATGCCGACAAGGCCGAGCCGACCCCCGAGGTCCTCGAACAGCGCCGCAAAGGCCGGGAGCTGTATCACAAAATCAGCCGCCTGGCGCGCGTGGTTGTGGTCGCCGCCCTGGCCGTCTGGCTGGCCCACCTCTGGCACATCACCATCCCGCTGGTCTCCAGTCTCGCCGGCGTGCTGCTGGACGCCCTGATCATTCTGACCCTGGCCCTGTTCTTGTGGCAGTTCATCAGCTCCTGGATCGAGCGCAAAATCCGGGAATCCACCCCCGAGGACCAGGAGGAGGACAAGGAGGAGGAGGAGTGGGGCGGGGCGGCTACCCGCAGCCGCGCCTTCACCCTGCTGCCGATGATCCGCAAGTTTGTCGGCACGGTCCTGGTGGTCATGGTCACCATGACGATCCTCTCCTCCATGGGCGTCAATATCGGGCCTCTGCTGGCCGGTGCCGGCGTCATCGGCCTGGCCATCGGCTTCGGGGCCCAGAAACTGGTGGCCGATGTCTTTTCCGGGTTTTTCTACCTCATGGACGACGCCTTCCGGGTGGGCGAGTACATCACCGCCGGGGCTGTTTCCGGCACGGTGGAGACCATCACCCTGCGCAACGTCATGCTGCGGCATCACCGCGGCATGTTGATGATCGTGCCCCACAGTGAACTCGGGGCGATCACCAACTTCATGCGCGGCGGCATCATCGTCAAATTCAACCTGGACTTTCCCTACGACGCCGATATCGATCAGATCCGCAAGATCATCAAGAAGGTCGGTCAAAAGATGCTGGAAAACGAGGAATACGGTCAGGATTTCATCCGGCCGCTGAAATCCCAGGGGGTGCGCGAGATCGCCAATTCGGTCATGACCATCCGGGTGAAGTTCACCGCTAAGCCCGGCAGTCATTTTCTCATCCGCCGCGAGGCCTATCGCCTGATCACCGCGGCTCTGAATGCCAAGGGGATCCATTACGCCCACCGCAAGGTCATCGTCGATTTGCCGGAAACCCTCTCCGACAAGGCGGCCCAGGATCCCGAAGCCCTCCAGAAGCTGGCGCAATCGGCCGGAGCGGCCGCCATGCGGCGCTTGGAAGAGGAGCAGAAGGCCGCCGGGGCTTCCAAAAAAGCCAAGGATGACGAAATTCTGGGCTGACCCCGGCCTATCGCCGCGCGCGGATTGACGAACCAAACCGCCGCGCCGCCCAAAAAACAAGTACCCGATTTCTCGCGGAGGGTGCCGCTAAATGACCTGTTTCAAAACGATCGTTTTGTCCTGCCTTCTTTTGGCCGCAGGACTCCCCCCCGGGGCGGTTGTGGCCGATGACGGGCTCGAGAATCTGCATATCATTGACTGGCACGCCCATGTGGCCGGTCTCGGCTACGGTGACTCGGGCGCCTTCATCAGCGAGGGGATGCGCCGCAATTTCCGGTTCCGGTTTTTCATGCGCTGGATGGGGGTCACCGAAGAGGAACTCCAGGCCGAGGGCGATGGGCTCGTGGTCCGCAGGCTCAGCGAAAAAATCGCGCGCTCGCGCTACGTCGACCAAGCGGTGGTGCTGGCTTTCGACGGCATCGTCGACAAAACCAGCGGCGTGTTGGACAAGGAGAATACCCAGTTTTACGTGCCCAATGACTTTGTCCAGCGCGAAGCGGCCAAATACCCCAACCTGCTCTTCGGGGCCAGCATCAACCCTTACCGGCGTAACAGCCTCGCCCTGCTGGAAGAGGTGGCCGCCCAGGGGGCGGTGCTGGTGAAATGGATCCCGTCGATCATGCACATCGACCCCGCGGATGAGGCCATCGTTCCCTTCTATCGAAAAATGGCGGCGCTGGGCCTCCCCTTGCTCAGCCACGCGGGGCAGGAAAAATCCTTCGCCCACGCCCACGACGAATATTCGGATCCCATGCGGCTCACCCTGCCCCTGCAGCACGGGGTGACCGTGATCGCGGCCCACATCGCGACCACCGGGGAATCGGAGGGACAGGACAATTTCCAGCGCATCCTGCCGATGTTCGCAGCCTGGCCGAACCTGTATACGGACATCTCCAGCCTCACCCAGATCAACAAACTGGGGTACCTGGCCAAGGCGCTCAGGGTGCCGGGACTCACCACGCGCATGCTCTACGGCACCGACTGGCCCCTGCAGTATTTCCCGCTGGTCTCCCCCTGGTTTCACGTCAACCACATCGGGTTGCGCACCGCCTGGCGGGTGTCGCGAATCGACAACGAGTGGGACCGGGATGTGGCAATCAAGCAGGCCTTCGGGGTGCCCGAGGTCGTGTTCACCCGCACCCTGGGCATCTTGGCCGACCAAGAGCCGGCATCGTAGAAGTGACCGGCAGCGGCCCGGTCAAAAACTCACCGCTCATCTCCCAGGTGTGGGGTTTTTCGAAGACCACAGCCGGATATCAATCGCTTGTTGCGGCCGGCGTTTTATGCCCCGTCGTCCCGGGCCGAGCATCGCAGCAGCCGGCGATAAAGGCCCTGTGGCTGTCTGAGCGCCAGCGAGTTCCACAGGGCCCGCCGGCTGCGAGAAGCGCAGGGCCCCGGGGCGCGGGCGGTTTCTTTTGGTTCGTTTTCCGCAAAAGAAAATGAACAAAGAACAAGGGGAGTCGTGAATCCCGACCTATCCCCGGGGTACCCGTGAAGGTTCCTTTTTGACAAACACCGCAGCACGGCGCGGTAAAACACTTTTTGCGGGATCGTCAATCTTGATTGACCGATAAAAAACCCATGCGTCCAGCCAAACTCATCTCGGCGTTTATCCTGGGCTTGCTGCTGTTGGCCGCGGCGGCCTTTGCGGCGCTGCTTTTCGTGGACCCGACGCTGTTCCGCGGCCAGTTGGAAGCCGGTGCCAGCGCGGCCTTCGGCCGGGGGGTGCGCTTCGTCGGGCCGATCCGGCTGGAGCGCTCGCTTAAGCCCCGGATCGTCGTCAACCAGATGACCATCGACAATCTCCCCTGGGCCTCGGCGGCACATCTGGCCGTGGCAGACGAGGTCGCCGTTCAGGTGGCCCTCTGGCCGCTGCTCTCCGGTGAGTTGCGGGTTCTGGATGTCCGGCTTTCAGGGGTCACGGTTTTCCTCGAAGAGGGACCCGAGGGAGTCAACAACTTCACCTTCGGCGCCTCCGGCGGCGGTCAGGAACCCGGTACCCTGCCCGCCCTGGAGCGGTTGCTGATCCAGGATGCCGTCATCACCCACCGGTCGGCCGGCGCCCTCCTCGGCCGCTACGAGATCGAGACGGCGCGGCTCTGGAACATTCCCGGCGAGCCCGAGCGGATCGAGGCCGAAGGCCGGGTCAGGGGGGTTCCCTGCCGCATCGCGCTGGTCGCCGACGGCCCGGCCGAGCTGTCTAGCCCCCAAGCCCCGTGGTCGGTGCGGCTGGAGATGCAAGCGCCGGATCTCTCGCTGACAGCCGCCGGGCGCGTGGCGCACGCCTTCGCCTGGAACGATTTCGAATTCGGCCTCGCGCTCAGCGGGGATCGGATCGATTCCCTCGGGCAACTCTTCGAGGTGGAATTTCCCGCCACGGGTCCTTTCGAGCTGTCGGCGACGGTGACCGGCGACCAGGGGCGTTACCGGATAACCGAGATTCTGGCCCATGTTCAGGGGCTTTCAGGCCTGGAGGAAATCACGATTGAGAGCGGAACCGCTTCGGCCGGGCGGGAGGAACCCCTGGAGGCCGCCTTGCAGGGCAGGCTCGGCGACGCCCCGCTGGCGCTGACCTTTTTTTCGGAGCGGTTTCCCCACCGAATCTCCCCGGCGGACCCCTGGCCCCTGGCCGGCCGCCTGCAACTGGCGGACGCCGAGCTCGATTTTGGCGGCACCCTGGCCCCGGCCGCGGATGGCTCCCGGCTGGCGTTGGAGGCCCTGCTCCAGGGGGAGGAGCTCGACACCATCACCCGCCATTTCGGCGGGGCGCCAACCCAGGTCGGCCCCTACCGGCTGGCCTTGAACGCCCTGATCGCGGCGGGGGATGTGAGCCTCAGCGATCTAGAGGGGGAGATCGGCGGCCGCAAACCCCTGCAGAGGATTCGGATCGTGGGTGGCACCCTCTCGGTCCATCAAGGGGATGTGGTTGCCGGGGAGATCGCCGCCGAGCGCGACGGGGTTCCCCTGGCGTTGTCCTTTCAAGGCGGCCCCCAAAAGGCCGTAGACGGCGACACGTCGGACTGGCCGCTTAAACTGAGTGCATCGGCGGCTGGCGTGGCGCTGACCGCCGAGGGGGCGCTCGTCACCACGCCCCAAGGCCGCAGCGGCCTGAACCTCACCGCAAGGCTCACCGGCAACCGTCTCGATGGCCTGGGCAAGCTGCTGGGGGTATCGCTGCCGCCCCGCTCGCCCTTGGATCTGAGCGCCCGGGTGACCAGCGGCGACGGGGTCCACGAGCTGCGGGATCTGGCGCTGCGGCTGGGGCCCAACCGTCTGACCGGCGCCCTGCGCTGGGACGGCAGCGCACCGCGGGCCATGCTGACAGGCCGGCTCTCCTCGGAGCGCCTTTCGCTGGGGGCGCTGGGGGATGCAGCCGCCACGGCCCCCGCCCGGGATAGGCCGACCCGCCTGTCGGACACCCCCGTCAGGCTCGACTGGCTGGAATTTTTCGACGCTCGCCTGGAACTGGCGGTCAGCACCGTGGCCGACAGCCCCATACCGGTCGAAAATCTGAACGTCACCCTGGCAGTGGCCGGCGACGCCCTGGACGCCGCGTTCCGCGGCCGCCTGGCCGACTCCGACCTGGAGGGGCAGTTGGCGGTGACGGCAACCGGCGCCACGCCCAGCGTTCGGCTGCAGGCCGCCACCGGGCGCATCGAT
>JASFIY010000038.1:0-9258 GCA_050122415.1 Desulfobacteraceae bacterium | reverse complement strand
GACAGCGACTTCTCACGGCCGCCGAACCTGACCGGCGGCCGCGCCCGCCCACCGGCAGGCCCTGAAAAGACGGGGGCGCCGGCCGGCGGCCCTTAGAGAAGGTCGTAGGCCCCCAAAAACGACTTCAAATCCGCCTCCCAGGCGCAATCCCGCCCATCGGCCGGGACGGCCGCGGCGTCACTGGCGATGAGGCCCACCCGCTGCAGGATGGTTTTGAGCTGCACCGCGGGTGAAGTGCGGCACAACGTCCCCAGAGTGCGCAGCATGACACCGGATTCCAGCAGGCTCGCGGGGTGGGGAGGGGAATGCCGGTCCTCTTCCAGCCGGTTCAGCGAGGAGCGCGCGACGGCCAGCCAGACCCGCGGCAGCAGGTTGCTGCCGCCGGCCACGACCCCGCCGGAGGCCGGGCTATTCAGAAAGCCCGATTCATCACCGTCGTAGAACGCAAAACGGTCGCGGCCCCGCAGCGCCAAGTGATAGTTCAGGGCCCGCTTGAGTCCCCCGACAAAGATCAGGCCCACCAGCGCCGGATTGGCGGCGATTTTTTTGAGGACACCGGTGCGAATGTTCTTGAGGCGCCCGGGCCCCTTCAGGCCCTGAATCAATGACGGGTGGTTGGCGACGATGAAGGGAAAGCGGGTTTCAGCGGCCAGTTCGCGGTAGAATTGGGGCAAGCCGCGGTTGCTGTGGTAGACCAGCGGGTAATCCACCCAGCAGACATCCCCCGGATCGCCGCCGCGGGTCAGCAGCGCCTCGGCGGATATCATGAAGCGCCGCGTATCCGCCGGCTGCCGGCCGGTAACGGTCACCAGCAGCGGCTTGCGCCCCCCGGCGGCGTCGCGCACCGCAGCCAGCAGCTTCAGCCGAAGAACCTCGGAGAGCGCTCCCCCCTCCCCCCAGACCAGGTCCCCGATCAGCAGGCCGTCGACGAAGCGCTGCACATGGCCCAGCAGCCGCTGCAGCGACGGCAGATCCAAATCCCCTTCCGCCGTCAGCGGTGTCACCAGAGGGCAGATCAACCCCCGGGGGGCCTGGGGATTTTCAGCGGCCATTGAATTTTAATTCCCCTTTTCCCAGAATGTCGTGCAGATGCAGCACCCCCCTGAGCTTGCCGATGGGGTTGGTGATCGGCAGGACCGTGATCTGGCAATGCTCCATCAGGTTGAGGGCGTCGAAGGCCGGCGTTTCGGGGCTGACCGAGCGGGGATGGGGGGTCATGACGGCATCCACCGTCTCGGAAAAGATGTCTCGGTGGTGCAAAAGCCAGCGCCGGATGTCGCCGTCGGTGATGATCCCGACGAGAAAGTCGTCCGGCTGCACCACCAGGGTGGCCCCCAGCCCGCAGCGGTCGATTTCCTTGAGGGCTTCAGTCATGGGGGTGCCCGGGGCCACCTGCGGGACGACGCCGCCGGTCAGCATGAAGTCCCCCACGCAGCGGGAAAGCCGCTGCCCCAGGGACCCGCCGGGGTGGAATCTCCTGAAATCGGCGGTCTTGAAATTCTTGCGGTTGATGAGCACCACCGCCAGTGCGTCCCCCATCGCCAAAAGCGCCGTGGTGCTGGCGGTGGGGGCCAGCCCCAGGGGGCAGGCCTCACGCGCCACCCCGACGTCGATCACGATGTCGCTGGCCTTGGCCAGGGTGGAGCCGGTTTTGCCCGTCAGGGCGATGACGGTGCAGCCGATGTCGCGGATGATGGGCACCAGCATGTTGAGCTCTTCGGTCTCGCCGCTGTTGGAGAGCGCCAGGAACACGTCGTCGCGGCTGACGATCCCGAGGTCGCCGTGCATGGCCTCCACCGGATGCAGGAACAGCGAGCGGGTGCCGGTGCTGTTGAGGGTGGCCACGATCTTGCGACCCACCAGACCGGATTTGCCGATCCCGGCGACGATCACCCGGCCGCCGGCACTGCAAATCGCCGCCACCATGCGCGCGAAACTCTCGTCGATCCTATCGGCCAACCTGAGCAGCCCTTCGGCCTCGATTCTGATGACGTCAGCCGCTTGTTGGACAACCATCACGCAAAAGCCCTCGTCGCAAAAATACCGTCTGCCATGCCGATTTTTCCCACCAGGGGCGGCAAAATGCCGCACCCAAAGACGAAAGGCCGGCCGTATTTTGGCCCCGGCCATCGCCGGGCGCCGCACCCATCCCCGGGGCGGTGCACCTCAGTTGCCGAAGGGCAGGCCCTTGAGCAGGTCTTTGGCTTTCTTTTCCAGGGATTTGAGATCCTCTTTTTTGAGGTCGCCCTTTTCGATCTTTTGCTGGATACCCTCGAGTTCCTCTCCGAAATGCTGTTGCACCAGCCCTTTGAGGTCCGGTTGAAAGGACGGCTTTTCAAAAGTGCCCGACACCAGCACCGGCACCGTGACCCCCGCGGGTGCGGCCGTGTCCGCCGGCCCCCCGAGGGGCGCCACAAAGCGGGGATCGATCCGGAAGTCGAGGGTTTCACGGACCAGATCGGCCTGCCCGGCCGCCTGCGCCTGCAACAGCGGCGACTGCAGGGTGGTGGCGGCGGTCTTGAAGACCCCCTTTTCAAGCGTAAAGGGGGCTTTCAACTCGGTGAAGTCGGTCTGCGAACGGGATCCCCCGGCCGCCCCCAGACCGAAAGCGGCGGCTACGTTGCGCACCATGCCGAGCAGATCCAGCCCCTTGACGCTGCCTTCAGTGAACACCAAATTCCCCTTGCCGTTGAGGGTCGGCTTGACGGCCTCGGCATCCATCCCGGCCATGCGCAGTTGAAACTCTGCACGGGCGGTGCCGGTGAGGTAGTCCGCGTCCATCAGGTCCTTCAACAGCGGGCCGGCCTGCACATCCCTCATCTGCAGCGCGAGATCGGTGCGCGGCGTGTCGGTCTGGAGGTTCAGCGTGCCGTTGGCGGCCAAGTCCCCCTGATAGAGGTTGAGGGTCAGGGGACTCAACCGAAAAACACCGTTGCGGCCGATGAGCCGAAGGTTCAGGTCCTGGACCCTGGCTTTGGCGGCCTTGAGTTCCCCGATTGTCGCGCTTGCATCCAGCACCAGGCGCCGCAGGCGGTTGAGGTCGGGTGCGGGCCTGGCCGCTGCTTTGGCGCTGCCGGGGCCGCCCGCCACGGCCTGCTTTTTGTCCCCGGCCGGCGGCAGATAACGATCCAGATCGATTTGGTCCACCTCCAGGTTGAGCGTCACCTTGGGCTGCTGGAATTCCGAGGCCTCAAACGCGAAAACCAGCAAGGCGTCATCGAGTTCCAGCCGCCCATTGCGCCCGCTGACTTGCCGGGTGTCGCCCTGTAGATCGATTTTCAGACCGACTTTTTGAAGCGCTTGGGGATCCGCCGTCGGGAGCGCAACCGGCGGGTCCAGCGCTGCCAACAGGCTGCGCGGGTTGAAAGGGGCCAAGGACAGGGTCAGATCGAAGTGCGGCGCCGCGGCAAGGTCCACCACCCGCCCGGTGGCCGTCAGGCCGAGCGTTTCAAGGGCGGAGACGGTCAGATCGAAGGGCACCGCCCCTTTTCCGGGCATCGGCCCCACCGGCCCCACCCGCCCCTCCAGGGACAGGGGCTTGCCGTCCAGCAGGGCGGAAAGGATCACCCCGATGGGTTTGTCCAGGGAGAGGTCCGAGAGGTCGAGGTTGAAATCGGTGACTTCCCGGCGTTCCGGCCCGGCCTGGTCGATCCACACGAAGCTGCCGCCGGAAACGGTAAACTCCCCCACCACCAGGGAGGTGATCGGCAGCCGGTCGCCCCCGGAGGCGGCGGCCGGAACTTCCCCGCCTTTGGCGGGCGTGGCGTTGGGGTCGACGGCGCCGATGCCCTCCCAGTTGCCCCGGCCGTTTTTCAAACGCTCCAACACCAGTCGCGGCCCCTTGAGCACAAATCGCTGGACCTGAATGTCTCTGAAAAGCAGGGGCAGCAGTTTGACCCGCACGTCAAAACCCTCGACGGTCAGCAGGTCCTTTTCGCTAAACCCCGGCGGGTTGCCCAGGCGCAAATCGGACAAAGACAGGCCGGCCCAGGGTAAAAGGGACAATTTGAGGTCCCCGCCCAGGGCAAACGGCCGGCCGGTGGCCGCGCTCACGCGCTCCTCGATCATGGGTTTGTAGGTCTGGAGATCCACGAAGAGGGGAATCAGCAGCAGGGCCACGAACAGCATCACGACCCCGGCGGCGCCCGCAAGCGCGACCCACTTCAGCGTACTTTTCATAAACCGTCTCCTTTCAATGGCGCGTTCTGATTATACCAGCCGCAAAGATGAAAGCAACCTGGCGGATCAAAAAAGGGCGCTGCGCTTCTCCGGGCCGGTTTTCCGCCAACGCCCACCTTTTTTTGTTGACAAAGGGATCCCCGATCTTTAATATCACGCGAATTTTAAACACCGAACCAAACACATGAACGGGCCGGAAGCAACAGTTTCCAGGCCCTTTCTATGTTCGGTATATCCCAAGTGAGGAGGTTTCGATGATTTGCACAACCATTCGCAAGGGGCAGGACTGCGTCTTCATGGCGGCCAAGGGGTGCTCCTACAACGGCGGCCATTGCCACCCGATTGTGGAGCAGTGCAGCGGCTGCAGCCGCCCCCAGCAGTTTGAAACCGGTTGGTACTGCGTCGCGTGCCCCGAGCCGGCGAAAAAATGGAAAACCGGGAACTGCAACCTGGCAACTCACCTGGTCAAAGAGGCCAAGGCCGGCAGCCAGAAAATCAACCCGTTGAAAGCGTCCAAGCGCGGCGGCAAATAACCCCCCGTTTGCCTGCAACCCGAAAACCCCGCTTTTCACCAAAAGCGGGGTTTTCTGCGTCCTCCGGACCTGACCCGGACCACCCGCCGCAGAGCTTTTCCCTTGACTTTTTTGCCTCCCCGACAGTAAGAAAGTCCCTGTCGCATCGGCTGAAATCGGGCCTCGAAGCCCGCCCGAAAAAAGCCGAAAACATTCCTCACGGCCCACAGCCATCCAAAAAGCAAGGACTTGTCACCCAAATGCATCCGCTGGCAACCGACCTCAATCACATCATCCGCAGGGGCAATCCCCACATCCTGGAGATGCTCTCCGAACTGGGCCGCAGCCTGTTTTTCCCCAAGGGGATTCTCAGTCAGAGCGCCGAGGCCAAACAAAAGGCCACCCACATCAACGCCACCATCGGGATCGCCCTGGAAAACGGCCGGACCATGCAGCTCGACTCGGTGATGAAACCCCTCGGCGACATCTCCGCGGCCGATGCCCTGACCTATGCCCCCTCCTTCGGGCTGCCGGCCCTGCGGGAAGCCTGGCAGGCGGGTCTTTTTGAAAAAAACGATTCTCTGGCCGGTGAATCCATCAGCCTGCCGGTGGTCACCTGCGGCATCACCCACGGCGTCAGCACCTTTGCCGAATTGTGGCTCGACCCCGGCGACACGGTGGTGCTGCCGGACCTGTTCTGGGGCAACTACAACCTGATTCTGGCTCTGCGCCGGGGGGCCCGGCTGATTCACTTCCCGTTTTTCACCCCGGACGGCGGTTTCAACCACGCGGCTTTTGAAGACAGCGTCGCCCGCACGGCAGATGAGACCGGCAAGGTCAGCGTTGTGCTGAATTTTCCCAACAACCCCACCGGCTATACCATCAACGACCGCGAAGCCGACCGCATCGTCGCCTTCCTGACCGCCACCGCCGAAAGGGGCGCCAATGTCGTGGCCGCTTTTGACGATGCCTATTTCGGTTTGTTTTACGGTGATGAGCCCATCCGGGAATCCCTCTTCGCCCGTTTGTGCAGCGCCCACCCCCGGCTGATGGCGGTTAAGCTGGACGGCGCCACCAAGGAGAACTTCGCCTGGGGCCTGCGGGTGGGGTTCATCACATACGGCACCCGCATCAGCGGCGACAGCCGCCCGGTTTACGAAGCCCTCGAGAAAAAGACCGCCGGCTGCATCCGCGGCTGCATTTCAAACGCTTCGCACCTCAGCCAGAGCCTCTTGCTGAGGTCGCTGCAGTCCCCCGAATACCCAGCCGAAAAGCAGGCCAAAACCCGCATTCTGGAGCAGCGCGCGGGGCGCGTCAAAGCGGTTCTGGCGGACCCCAAATACCGTCCGGCCTGGACCGCCTACCCCTTCAACTCGGGGTATTTCATGTGCCTGCGCCTCAAAACGGTGGACGCCGAAGCCCTGCGCTGCCATCTCTTGGAGCGTTACGGGGTCGGCCTGATTGCCGTTGACGCCCGCAACCTGCGGGTGGCGTTCTCCTGCCTGGAGGAAAGAAACGTGGCGGAACTCTTCGACACGGTGCTCAAGGCCGTCCAAGAGCTGGAACACCCAACCGGATAGCCTTTTGCGAACCGGTAGAAAGTCAAAAACAAGACGGTTTCGAGAAAAGTTCAAGCTACGGCGTGCAAATCTCGATGAGTGCGGCGTACACCCCTACACCGCAGCGACTTCGAGATGCAGCGAACCGCAGAAATTGGGCTTTTTGCGGAACCGTCAGCCTTTGGTGTCATGACGGCCCTCGCCTCCCTCAAAGAGCGCATCCAAAAGCTGATCGGCAAGGACCGTTCCCACGCCATCAAGCACGCCGGCCGCTGGACGTTCTATTTTGTCCTGATCGGTTTGATAGCCGGCGCGGGTGCGATCGTTTTCCACTTCCTCTGTCAGTTGGGGGTTCATTTTTTCCTGGACTGGATGGCCGGACACCGGCCGCCGGCCCCGGCCGGTGAACACGCCCTGCTGCCGCCGACGACGACGCCGCTCAACCGCTGGATGCTGCTGGCGCTGCCCGCTTTGGGCGGGATCATCAGCGGGTGGCTGGTCTTCACCTTCGCCCCGGAAGCCGAGGGGCATGGAACCGACGCGGCCATCAACGCCTACCATCACAAAGGCGGCTTTATTCGCGGCCGGGTGCCGTTGATTAAAACCATCGCCTCGGCCATCACCCTGACCACCGGCGGTTCCGGCGGCCGGGAGGGCCCCATCGCCCAGATCGGCGGCGGGTTCGGCTCCTATCTGGCCACCCGCTTCCATTTCTCGGACCGTGAACGCCGCATCATGATGGCCGCCGGGGTGGGTGCCGGGGTGGGCAGCATCTTCCGGGCGCCCCTGGCCGGGGCGCTCTTTGCCGCCGAGGTGCTCTACCGCGACCCGGAATTCGAATCCGAGGTGATCATCCCGGCGGGCATCTCATCGGTGGTGGCCTACTGTCTGTTCTGTCTGGTCTATGGCTGGGGCTCGCTGTTCGAGTCCCCGCCCTTCAAGTTCCAGAACCCCCTGGAGTTGGGCCCCTACCTGGTGCTCGCCCTGGTCCTGGTGGCCACCGGCTGGCTGTTCGTCAAGGCCTTTTACGGCACCATCGCGGCGTTCCGGCGGATCACCATCCCCAACCACATCAAGCCGGCCATCGGCGGTCTGCTGACCGGCATCATCGGTTTTTTCCTGCCCCACACCCTGGCCTTCGGCTACGGATTCGCCCAGCAGGCCCTGAACAACGAGTTGACCGTCCCCTTTCTGCTGTCGCTGGCCTTGGGCAAGATTCTGACCACCTCCTTTTCCATCGGCTCCGGCGGCAGCGGGGGGGTTTTCGGCCCATCCATCGTCATCGGCGGGGCCATGGGGGGTGCGGTGGGCAAAATTTTCCACGATTTTCTGCCGCAGGTCGTGACCCAGCCCGGGGCCTTCGTGGTGGTGGGCATGGCCGGCTTCTTCAGCGCCGTTTCCAACACCCCGATTTCCACGATCATCTTCGTCAGTGAAATGACCAACTCCTATCACCTGCTGCTGCCCAGCCTGCTGGTCTGTTCGGTGGCCTACCTGGCCTCCCAGGGCTGGACGATATTCAAGCGCCAGGTGAAAAACAAGCTGGCCTCACCGGCCCACGCCGGCGATTTTTTCGTCGACATTCTCCAGGCCATCCGGGTCCAGGACCTGATGCACCTGGTCAAGAAAGTCAGCCTGATCCCCCAGGACATGAGCTTCCTGAACTTCAAAAAGCTCTTTGCAGCCACCAAACAGCATTATTTTCCGGTCATGGATCAGCACGGCCGCCTGATCAGCATCTTCTCCAGCACCGATATCCGCGGCGTTCTCTTTTCCCCGGAGATCGAGCACCTGGTGGTCATGGGGGATATCGGCACCTCGCAGATCATCACCACCACCCCGGCCGACGACCTCAACTCGGTCCTCCAAAAATTCACCACCCGCAATATCGACAGTCTGCCGGTGGTGAGCGAAGACGACCACGGCGTTTTGCTGGGCATGCTCAACCGCCGCGAGGTGATCGCCTTCTACAACGAGCGCATCCAGCAGATGAAAGGGAGAGCGGGCGCGGCCTGATCCCCGTCGCCGAACCGGCCCAGCCGCCGGCGGCTATCCGGATGGGGGCGGCAGGGCCGGGGGTGCGCGGTGAAACCGGTGGGCGGGTGGCGCGGATGTTTTTTGCCGGGTCCTCTCAGTAGTGGACCGCCACCAGAAAAAGCCCGCGGGCCGGCGCGGTGGCCGCCGCCTGGGACCGGTCGCGGGAGCGCAGGATGTCCCCCACGGCCTCCGGCGGCCGTTTGCCCAGACCCACCGCCACCAGGGTGCCGGTGATGTTGCGGACCATGAAGCGCAGGAAGCCGTTGGCCTCGAAGGTCAGGTCGATGCGGCCGCCTTCACCGGGCAGCACCTCGAGCCGCCGAAGCTCTCTGACCGTGTGGGCCCTCGGGCTGCCGGCCCCTTCGAAGGCCTTGAAGTCGTGGTTGCCGACCAGAAGGCCTGCCGCCTGCCGCAGCGCCGCCAGGCCGAGCGGCGACCGGACGTGCCAGGCGTACTGGCGGCCGATGGCCGCCGGCAGCGGGCGATTTAAAATCCGGTAGCAATAGGTCTTGCCCTTGGCGTCGTAGCGGGCGTGGAAGTCCACCGCCGCCGGCTGGCAGTCGCGGATGACCACATCGGCGGGCAGCAGGCGGTTGAGGCCTTGGAGAAAATCCGAGGCCCGCAAGCGGGTCTCGCACCGAAAATTGGCCACCTGCCCCAGGGCGTGGACGCCGGCATCGGTGCGGCCGGAGCCATGCAGGGTGACCGCCTGGCGGGTCATGAGCGCCAGGGCGGCCTCGATCTCCGCCTGGACGCTGCGGGCGTTTTGCTGGCGCTGCCAACCGTGGAAACTCGTGCCGTCATACTCGATCAGCAGTCTGAAGTTTTGGGTCATCGGCCTTGGGTTCCGCGCCGGTGGGGGACACCGATTTGGGGGTCAGCAGCCCGGCCGACGGCTTGTCGGTGACGGTTTCTTGCCGCCAACAGACCGCTGACGGACCAGAAGGCACCCGCGATGGGGCTTTGTCTTT
>JASFIY010000037.1:0-9368 GCA_050122415.1 Desulfobacteraceae bacterium | reverse complement strand
CATTATCGGCCAGCTGAGCTTCCCCATCACGCCCCAGGA
Organism: Desulfobacteraceae bacterium; assembly: GCA_050122415.1. Lineage (GTDB taxonomy): Bacteria > Desulfobacterota > Desulfobacteria > Desulfobacterales > JAABRJ01 > JAABRJ01. Next base: position 9,329 of record JASFIY010000037.1, on the reverse strand, counting down.
CACCCTGGAGAGCGTGCGCGAAAAGGGGCTGGCGCTGGAGTGGCAGCTCTATCCGGCCTGCATCCAGCTATTTGCCGAGGGGCGGCTGAAAACCGTCCGGATGACCTACACGCAGCCCCAGGGGCGGACGCTGCAGCGCACGGTGGTTAAAATCGCCGTCTGAGGGCCTAAAGAACTTTGGCCATCAAGGGGATGGCCACCAGGGTGCCCAGCGAACTGCCGAGATTGGTGAACACCACCACCATCAGGATGCGGGTCACCTTGTTGTGCCAGAACCCGCGCAGCGAGAGGATGTCCACCGAAAGGTTCTCGAAATCCCGCACCCGCGGCTTGCGCGAAAAGGCCTCCACCAGACCCGAAACCCAGCCGGCGGCGATCATCGGGTTGAGGGAGGTCAGGGGGGCCGCCAGGACCGAGGAGAGGATCGTCAGCGGGTGGGCCAGCGCGATCAGCGCCCCCAGGCCGGCCAGGAGGCCGTTGGCCAGCACCCACCAGGTGATCATGTCGGTGCCGGCGGCGGCCCCGCCGCGGAAAAATCCCGCCACCATCAAAAGCAGGATGGCGCCGGGGAGCAGCCACTTGATCGTCCCCGAGAGGCGGCTTTTGGGGGGCAGGGCGTTGAGGGCGTCCAGATCGACGGGGGCCTGCCAGAGGGCCTTGATGCCCGGCACATGCCCGGCGCCGACCACCGCCACGATCCTGCGCCCTGGGGCGCTGCGGATCTTTTCGGCCAGGAAGCCGTCGCGCTCATCGATCAGGATCTCCTTGATCACCGGCAGCGAGCGGCCGAGCTCCGCCAGGATGGACTGCAGCATGTCCTCCTGCTTCATCCGCTCGATGTCGGCCTCCTGGATCTCGTCGGCCTGCCCCAGGGACAGGACCAGCTGCAGGATCAGCTTGATCTTGCCCCAGAGGCCCAGGAAACGCCAGACGCGGCCCAGGGTGATGCGGATGTCGCGGTCGGCCAGGTGAATGCCGGCCCCGGCCTTTTCGGCGGCCGCGATGGCGCTGAGCATCTCCTGGCCGGGGGCGACGTCGAGCTTTGCCGCAATGCGCTTCTGGAAGGCGGCCAGCATCAGGTTGGCGAGGAGCAGAAACGCTTTTTTTTCCCTGATCACCTTGACGATGTCCATCTCCTGCCAGGCGTTTTTTTGCTGGATCGCCTGATAGCGGGTGTGGCAGAGCTCGACGCAGACCGTGTCGGGCTCTTCGGCCGCGATCACCGCGGTGACGAGATCGGCGCTCTCCCGGGAGACGTGGGCGGTGCCGATCAGAACGATTTCCTTATCGCCGTGCTGCAGGCGGTGGATCGCCGGGTTTTCAGGGGTCGACATGGGGCAACTTCCTTGGCTGGGGGGTTTTGAGACCAAAATTGAAATCGATTCTAATGCATCCGCCGGGTGGTGGCAAGCCTCCAGGGGCGCCCGGCGCCGCCGGGACAAAGGAGCCGGATAAATGTCGGATAAGATCGTTTCATTGGAAAAGCGCGATGCCGCGCTGCAAAAAGACCTGGAGCGGCTGCTGCAAATCGTTCCGCCCCGCCACCAGCAGGACGGGGATCTTCGGCGGCTGATCGCTTTCCGGCTGAAAATCGATGGTTTCACCCCGACCCGCAGTTATATCGTCCGCAAGATTCGGGAAATGAATGCCTGCGGCTTCAGCGGCCGGATGTTCGATTACCTGAAGGACGACCAGGCGGAAGAGAGCTGCAGATCTCAAAAGCCGGGCTTCAGCGATAACATACCCTGACGCAGCCCCCGGATTCTGAGGGGCAAATTAAGGAGGCGGTCGATGGAAAGAAAGATCCTGTTGGCGGTGGAAGATTCACTGCACGCCAAAAACGCCGTTGACTATGCCGTTCGGGTGGGGGCCTTTACCCGGGATCTCTCCTACAACCTTTTCTACGTGCAGCCGGGCATTTCCCATTTTCTGCTGGAGGAGGCGCGCACCAGCTCCCAGGCCAACGCGGAGCTCAAGAAGGTCATCCGCAAGAACACCGCCGCCGCCCGCGGGATTCTGGAGAAGTTCAAGGAGCAGATGGTCCGCAGCGGCGTGGATCCGGCACGCATCCAACTGGAAACCGAACCCAAGGCCCTGGGACGGGCCAAGGACATCATCGAGCGCGGCCAGCAGGGTCTCTTCGACGCCATCGTGGTGGGGCGCAGGGGCTTGACCCGAACCCAGAAGTTTTTTATGGGCAGCCTGACCGCCAACCTGGTGGAGCACTCGCGGCTCATCCCGCTCTGGGTCGTGGACGGCGAGGTGACCGCCCCGGGGATCATCCTGGCCGTGGACGGCTCCGAAAGCTCGCTGCGGGCCGTGGATCATTTGAGTTTCATGCTCAGCGGGCTGCCGCCCGAAAACCGGATCACCCTTTTCCACGTCACCCCCCGGGCGGCGGACTACTGTGTGGTGGACTTCGAGGATCGTGACAGCGCCATCGAGTCGGTGGTGACCCGCGGGGACCGCCGCTGCGTGGATCAGTTCTACGCCCACGCGTTCCAAAAGTTCAAGGAAGCCGGGATTGCGGAGGCGCAGATCGAGGTGCAAACCAAGGGGCGGGTCGTCAATGTCGGCAAGGCCATCCTGGCCGAGGTCCAAAAGGGCGACTACGGCACCCTGGTCATCGGCCGGCGGGGGCTCAGCCGGTCATTTTTCATGGGCAGCGTTTCACGTTACGTGATCGAAAAGGTTTCCGGCCGGGCGCTCTGGATTGTCTCCTGAGGTTCTGCGCTGGGGAGCTCGCGGCTCCCGGGGTTTCGGCTTCCGGGGCGGCCGCCGCAGCGCTCAGGGGTGCAATCGGGGGAGGCCGCTGCCGGGCGCGGGCGCGTTCGGCCCGCGGCGGAATGCAGGGAACGGGATGCGGATCGAGGTGGACTGTTACGCGGGCTACCGCGGCGAGGAAACCCCCCGCCGGCTGCGGCTGGGGAAAACGGTGGTGGCGGTCTGCGAGATCCTGGACCGCTGGCTGGCGCCGGACCATCGCTATTTCAAGCTGTTGGGAGACGACGGGGCGCGCTACATCGTCCGCCACGACAGCCGCCGGGGTTTCTGGGAGCTGGTGTTCTTCCAGCACGGCGGGTATCCCGCCGGGCCGGCGGGGGGTCAGGGGGAATAGGGGTCCACGGCCGGTCCGCCGAAATAGCCCCGCTCGGGGTGCCAGGCGCGAATTTGGATCTGGCGCGGAAACGCCCGGGATTTGAAGGTGGAGGTCCCCTGCAGGAGGCGCAGGCACTCCTGGATGCCCTCGGACATGGTCGGGTGCGGGTAAAAGGCGTTGACGACGTCCTTGAGCCCCTTGCCCTGGTCCATCAGCAGGGCGATGGACATGATGGTACTGGAAGCCTGGGGGCCCGCCGCCCGCATGCCCAGGATTTTTTGCGCGTGGTCGTCGCTGACGATGATTTTGACGAACCCTTCGGGGGCGCGCATGGCCATCGCCCGGCTGAGCAGGCTGATGGCGTAGTAAGCGACGCGGTAGGGGATCCGGTTTTTCTGGCAGGCTTTTTCGTTGAGGCCCACCGCCGCCACCGCCGGGTCGAAGAACATGATGGTGCTCATGTTGTGGTAGTCGAAGCGCCGGCGGGGTCTGGCAAAGATGTTGCGCACCGCCGTGCGGGCCTCCATTTCGGCCATGTTGACCAAGGCCGGGTGCGGGGTGACGTCGCCGGCCGCATAGATGTTGTCTTTGACCCGGCAGTAGGCGTCGGTATCCAGGAAGCCGCGCACGTTGGGACGGATGCCGACCTGCTCGAGGTTGAGCCCCGACAGGTTGGGGGTCCGCCCGATGGAGACCAGGACGGTGTCGACCTCGACGATTTCGGCGTGGCCGTCTGAAAAATCCAGGGTCACCTCCAGGTGGCCGGGTTCGCTCCGAATGCGGCGCAGCATCGCCGCGTGGAAGATCTCGACCCCGCGTTTCTCCAAACTGGCGTTGACAAAGGCGCTGACGTCGGTATCCTCGAAGGGGATCACCCGCTCCTGGTGGTCCACCAGATAGAGCTTGGTCTGACCGAAGTTGGAAAAGATGGTGGCGTACTCGCAGCCGGTGATGCCGGCCCCGATGATCATCAGGCGGCGGGGGAAGGCCTTGAGATTCAGGACGCCGTCGGAGTTGATGATCCGCGTCTGGTCGGTGCGGATATTGGGGAAATCCCGCGGGCGGGAACCGGTGGCCACCAGGAAAAAATCGGCGCGCAGCTCCTCCTGCCGGCCGTCGGGGTAGGCCACTGCAAAGCGCCCGCCCGGGCGCAGGCTGCCGCGCCCGCGCTTGAGGGTCAGGGAACCGGCGCCGGGCCAGCGGCCCGGGGTGAAGGTCTCGATCTGGGAGAGCATCTGGTATTGCTTCTCCTTGACCGATTGGAGCACCGTGTTGCGCAGCGCGGGGTAGTCGACTTTCAGATCGCCTGCGCGGTAGCCCCGGTCGACCTTGGCCGCGATGGCGAAATCCTTGGCCAGCTCCCACATGGTCTTGGAGGCCAGCGCCCCCCACATCACGCCGGTGCCGCCGATTTCGCCCGCTTCGACGATGCACACGTGCCGGCCCAGGTCCAGCGCGCTCATGGCACCGGCAAAGCCGCCGGGGCCGCAGCCGATGACGCACAGGTCGAATTTGTCCGGGGCGTTGACCGTCATTGTGTTCTGCCGCAAGAGGGGGGCGGCGTCCCGGAGCCCGGGACGCCCGATTCGGTTCAGGTTATAGGCAAAAGCCGCGCCCGGGTCAATAGCCTGTCGCCTCCGGCCGATGCCGCCCTTCTAAGGGGCCGCCGGGTGGCGGGGCGGAGCGGGTCCCGTTGCGCGCCCTCGGTTGGAAATCTCAAACCGCATGTGGGGAGGATACCGATGCGCCTGCGCAGCTTCACGATCTACGACATCTTTCAACGCAACGCCGATCTTTTCGCAACCGACACCGCTTTGGTCTGCGGCGATCGGCGCATCGGCTTCGCCGAACTGCGCGCCCGCGCGGACCGGCTGGCGGCCGGCCTGGCCGCCGAAGGGGTGCAAAAGGGCGACCGGGTGGCCATCCTGGGGCTCAACTGCCACCGTTTTTTCTACCTCTTCGGGGCCGCCGCCGCCCTGGGGGCCGTCGTGGTGCCCATCAACTGGCGCTTGGCCACCGATGAGATCCGCTTTATTCTGGCGGACGCCGCCCCCAAGGTCACCCTGCTGGACGCGGCCCACGCCCCGCGGGTTCAGGCCCTGGCCGCGGCCGGCGCCCCGACCGGGCGGCTCTTCGGCTTCGACGCCGGGGTCGCCGGGCTGCCCGGGATGGACAGTCTGCAGGCCGAGCCCGCCCCGCCGCCCGCGGCCCTCGGCAATGACGACCCCTTCGTGATCATCTACACCGCCGCGGTGGACGGCCGCCCTCGGGGCGCGGTGCTCAGTCACGGCAACCTGGTCAGCGCCAACCTTCAGACGGCGGTCACCATGGGGCTCACCCGGCGGGATGCCTTTCTCAACATGCTGCCGCTGTTTCACATCACCGACCTCAACCTGGCCCTGACCGTGATGCACGTCGGCGGCAAGAACGTGGTGGTCGAAAAATTCGACGCCCGCCAGACCCTGGCGCTGACCGCCGCCGAGAAGATCAGCGTGCTGGGCAGTTTTCCGCCGATTTTATCCCGCCTGCTGGAGGAAATGGCCGCCGGCGGCTACGACCTCGGTTCCCTGCGGCATGTCAAAGGCATCGACAATCCGGAGACCATCGAACGCTTCCAGGCGCTCACCGGCGGCACCTTCTGGATCCTTTACGGTCAGAGCGAAACCACCGGCTCGGTGACCCTCGGCCCGGCCCTGGAACGGCCAGGTTCCGCCGGCCGTCAGCTGCCGATGATGCGCATGCGGTTGGTGGACGATGCCGACCGCCCGGTTGCCGTGGGCCAAACAGGTGAAATCATCGCTCAGGGGCCCCTGGTTTTCCAGGGTTTCTGGCGTCAGCCGGTGCTGGACCAATCCAGTTTTCGCAACGGCTGGCATCACACCGGCGATCTGGGGCGCCTGGACAGCGACGGCTATCTGTGGTTCGCCGGTCGCAAACCGGAAAAGGAGCTGATCAAGCCGGGGGGCGAGAACGTCTATCCGGCGGAGGTCGAAAGCGTCATCCGGGAGCACCCCGCGGTGGCGGAAGTGGCGGTCATCGGTGTGCCCGACCCGCAATTCGGCGAGGGGATCAAGGCCGTTTGCGTGCTCAAGCCCGGCGCCGAGCTGAGCGCCGAGGCGCTGGCGGACTTTGTGGCCGCCAAAATCGCGCGCTACAAAAAGCCCCGCTACGTGGCATTCACCGCCGCGCTGCCCAAAAACGCCGCGGGGCAGGTGGACCGCGCGCGGGTCAAGGCCCTTCACGGCGAAACCGGGGCCTCGCAGTGAGGGGCTTCGGGTCGGGGCCGGCGGCGATGGGCTTTCCGGGAGGTCGCGGATGAAGGTGCTGGTGACGGGGCGGATCCCCGATGAGGTTCGGGCGCAGCTTGCGGCGGCGCATCAGGTGGAGGTCAACCCGCTGGACCGGCCCATGGCGCGGGTCGACATCCTGGGGCGGTTGGCCGAGATCGAGGGCTTGCTCTGCATGATTTCCGACGTGATCGACGCCGAGTTGCTCGACCATGCGCCGCGGCTCAAAGCCATCGCCAATCACGGGGTGGGCTACGACAACATCGACGTCGCCGCGGCCACCGCGCGCGGCATTCCCGTCAGCAACACCCCGGGGGTGCTGACCGATGCCACCGCCGACATCACCGTGGGGCTGATCCTGGCGGTGGCGCGGCGGATGGTGGAAGGCGACCGCCGCAACCGGGCGGGGCGCTTCCGCCACTGGGCGCCGCTGCTCTTCCTGGGCACCGAGGTGACCGCCAAAACCCTCGGGATCGTCGGCCTGGGGCGCATCGGGCGTGCGGTCGTCAAGCGCTGCCGGGGATTCGAGATGAAGGCGATTTACCACAGCCGCAAGCGTCTTGGGGCACGGGAGGAGGCGGCCCTGGGGGTCTCCTACCGCAGCCTGGAGGCGCTGCTGGCCGAGGCCGATTTCGTCTCCCTGCATGTGCCGCTGAACCCGGCGACCCGCCACCTGATCGGGGCCGCCGAGCTGCGCCGGATGAAGGCCTGTGCCTTTCTGATCAACACCTCGCGCGGGCCGGTGGTGGACGAAGCGGCCCTGGTGGCGGCGCTTGAGGCGGGGGTGATCCGCGGGGCGGGCCTGGACGTCTATGAGAACGAGCCGCGGATGGCCCCCGGGCTGGCCCAGCTGGACAACGCCGTTCTGCTGCCCCATGTGGGCAGCGCCACCTGGGAGACCCGCACCCGCATGGCGCGCCTGGCGGCCCGCAACCTGCTGGCCGCCCTGGCGGGCAAACCGCCGCCCAACTGCGTCAACCCCGAGGTGTTGCAGGCCGGCTGAGTGCCGGCCCCGGCCTCTGCCCCCGGGCTTGGGCTGCGGCATAGAAATGGAACCCATGCCCATGGATACTTTTTTCAAGGTGACCGAGTTGGAGAGTGTGCTGGCGATGCGCCGCAGCTTTCCGACGGTGGCGGCCGAGGCGGTCGCCCTGATCGCGGCCGCCGGCCGGGTGCTGGCCGAAGCGGTGGGCTCGGACGTCGATTTGCCCGATTTCAGACGGGCCACCATGGACGGCTACGCGGTCCAGGGGGCGTCGACTTTCGGGGCCTCGGAGGGCAATCCCGCCTATCTCACCCTGTGCGGGACCGTGCCCATGGGGCAGCACCCCGATTTCACGGTCGGCCCGGGGGAGGCCGCCCGGATCGCCACCGGCGGGATGCTGCCCGAGGGCGCCGACAGCGTGATCATGATCGAGCACACCGAGGCCGTGGACGAGACCCTGATCGAAGCCTACAAGAGCGTGGCGCCGGGTCAGAATATGGTCGCGGTCGGGGAGGACGTCGCCCGCGGCCAGGAGGTCCTCTCCCCCGGCCGGCCCATTCGGCCCCAGGAGGCCGGGCTGTTGGCGGCCTTCGGCCGCAGCCGGGTGGCGGTTTTCAAACGCCCCGTGGTGGCCATCGTCTCCACCGGCGACGAGGTCGTGGCGGTGGATCAGACCCCCGGCCCGGGCCGCATCCGCGACATCAATACATACACCCTGGCGGGGCTGGTGGCCTCGGCGGGCGCTGTGGCGCTGCCGCTGGGCATCGTGCACGACGACCCCCGCGAGCTGGAGGCCAAATGCCGTTTGGCCCTGGACCAGGCCGACATGGTGCTGATCTCCGGCGGCAGTTCGGTGGGGACGCGCGATTTCACCATCGAGGTGATCTCCCGGCTGCCGGCGGCCGAGATCCTGGTGCACGGCATCGCCATCAGCCCCGGCAAGCCGACGATCCTGGCGCGGGTGGGGCAAACCCCCTTCTGGGGGCTTCCCGGCCATGTGGTCTCGGCGATGGTGGTTTTCGAGGTGGTGGTCCGGGCGTTTATCGAACATCAGGCCGGCCGCGCCGCCGACTTGGGCCCCCGGCCCCGCCTGACGGCGCGCCTGACCCGCAATCTGGCCTCGGCCCAGGGGCGCACCGAGTTCGTGCGGGTGCGGCTCATCGAGCGCGACGGCGACCTGTGGGCCCAGCCGGTCCTGGGCAAGTCCGGACTGATCCACACCATTGTCCAGGCCGACGGGCTGGTGTGCATCGATCGCAACACCGAGGGCCTCGACCAGGGCAGTCCGGTGGCGGTCCTGCCCTTTCACTAACCTCCCGCCAGCCGCGCCCGGCCCCCCGGGGCGGCGGAGCACGCGATGACATCCAAACGCAACGTGTACCTCAAGATGAAGACCCTGACCGAGGCGCGCGACCTTTTGCTGGACCACTTCGGCGACTGCCTGATCCGCGAGCGCGAAACCGTTGCCGTGCCCGAGGCCGTCGGCCGGGTGCTGGCCGAAGCGGTCAGCGCCCGGCTGTCCTCCCCCCATTTTCATGCCGCCGCCATGGACGGCATCGCCGTGCGGGCCGAACAAACCTTCGGCGCCAGCGAAGCCCGCCCGGTGACGCTGACCATCGGCGCCGACGCCTTTTGGGTCAACACCGGTCACGTGCTGCCGCCGGAAACCAACGCGGTGATCATGATCGAGCAGGTCGTGATGGCCGCCGAGGATCGGGCCGTGGTGGAGAAACCGGCTTTTCCATGGCAGAACGTCCGCAAGATGGGTGAGGACATCGTGGCCACCGAGCTGTTGTTTCCCCGCAGCCACGTGGTGACCCCCTACTGCCTGGGCGCGCTGCTCTCCGGCGGGGTGACCGCGGTGGCGGTGCGGCGCAGACCCCGGGCGTTGATCATCCCCACCGGTTCCGAGCTGGTGGACTGCATGGACACCCCGCCGGAGGCCCTGCTGCCCGGC
>JASFIY010000036.1:0-9543 GCA_050122415.1 Desulfobacteraceae bacterium | reverse complement strand
GCCTCGACACCAATGGGTAGCCCCAGCCGGTGGCAGGGCACCTGGAAGGTCTTTTCCAGGAACGTGGCCGCGGTCTCCTTCTCCCGGCCCAGCACCGCGCCCAGCTCCAGGCTGGCCCGCGCGCTGCCGCTGCTGCGGACCGCCGCCACGGGGGTGCCGCCCTCGGGGATGCGCTGGTACTCGGTCCACAGGGGGCCGTCGAGGGTGTCGGCGTAGTCCGGCAGGATCACCACGGGCAGCGCGAAATCCGCGCAGATCTCCCCGAGGTGCCGCAGGTCCGCCGGCGACACCATTCCCGGAAAGAGGTTCAGGTGGCGGCCGGGCGGGGAGCCGCCTTCGGCCAGCTGCCCCACCAGGGCGCGCAGCGCCGCGTGAAACCCCTGCATGTGGGTGCCCTGGTAACTGGGGGTGGCCACGTGCACCAGCGGCGGCGGATCCAGGCCGGCGCAGCTCTCGCGGTACTCGCGAATGAACATGGGCACGTCGTCGCCGATGGTTTCGCTGAGACAGGTGGTGGCGACCCCGATCATTTCGGGGTCGTACTGGCGGCGGATATTGTCCAGGGCGATCTTGAGATTGGCGCCGCCGCCGAAGATTGCAGTCTGCTCGGAGAAATTGGAGCAGGCGATGTCGATGGGCTCCCGGTAGTGGCTGATCAGGTAGCGCCGTATATAGGTGGCGCAGCCCTGGGAGCCGTGCAGCAGGGGAACCGCCCCGCGGATGCCCTTGAAGACCAGGGCGGCCCCCAGGGGTGTGCAGAGCTTGCAGGCGTTGCGGGTGGCGGTGAAGTTCGCGCTCGATGGCTTCAGCATGGTTGCGTCTCCTTTTGGGCCGCGGCCTGCGCCGGCGCAAAGCGCCACACCGGGCTGGTGACGCTTTTGTGGACTTCGCGCGCAAAGTGCAGCATGCCCTCGTAGCCGGCCAGGGGGATCTTGCGCTCGTGGTTGTGGTCGCAGAAGCCGATGCCCATCTTGTAGGCGATGGGCCGCTCCTTGACGCCGCCGATGAACAGGTCCGCCCGCTTTTCGATGATGTACTTGGAGAGCTCCAGGGGGTTGGCGTCGTCCAGGATGATGGTGCCGTCGTCGCACATCTCCCGCAGCGTCTGGTAATCCGCGTCGTTGCCGGTCTGGGAGCCCACCAGGACCACGTCCATGCCCAGGTAGCGCAGGGCTTTGATCAGCGAAAAGGCCTTGAAAGCCCCCCCGACGTAGATGGCGGCCCGCCTGCCCTGTACGCCGGCCTTTATCTGCTGAAGCTCGGGGGTGATGGCGCCGATCTCGTCGCGGACCAGGGCGCGGGTGCGGGCCATGATCTCGGGGTTTTGCGCAAAGTGCGCGGCCACGTCGTAGAGGGCTTTGGAGGTGTCCTCGAGACCGAAGTAGGACGCACGGATGTATGGGATGCCGTAGCGCTCCCGCATCATCTCGGCCAGGGTGGTCATGGCCCCGGAGCACTGCACGACGTTGAGCGCCGCCCCGTGGGAGCTGCGGATGGCGTCCACCCGGCCGTCGCCGGTCATGGTGGCCACCACCGCGACCCCCATCCGCTCGTAGTAGGATTGGATCATCCAGGCCTCCCCGCCGATATTGAATTCCCCCAGGATGTTGATGCTGCAGGGGCTGATCCGGTCCACCGGCCCCTGGCCGACCAGTTTGAAAAGGGCGTCGCAGGCCGCCTTGTAGCCGTCCTTCTTGGTGCCCTTGAAGCCCTCGGAGTGCACCGGCAGCACCGGGATCCCCTTCTCGCGGGCCACCTGGCGGCAGACCGCGGCGACGTCGTCGCCGATGATCCCCACGATGCAGGTGGAATAGACGAAGGCCGCCTTCGGTTGGTAGGCGTCGATCAGCTCCGTCAGGGCGCGCTGGAGCTTTTTTTCCCCGCCGAAGATCACGTCCTTCTCCCGCAGGTCGGTGGTGAAGGACAGCCGGTGGAGTTCCGGGCCCGAGGAGAGCGCCCCGCGGATGTCCCAGGTGTAGGCCGCGCAGCCCACCGGTCCGTGGATCAGGTGGAGGGCGTCGGCGATCGGGTAGAGCACCACCCGCGAGCCGCAGAAGACGCACGCCCGCTGGCTGACCACCCCGGCCAGGCTGTGCTGGCCGCAGGTCAGGCTGTAGGGCTGGGCGCCCTTGCGGTGGATCTGTTTTTCACGTTCCTTGAGAATCGGGATGCTGGCCATGGGTTTTGCCTTTGATGCTACATAACGAGTTCGAAGCCGATGTCGCTGGCATCGCGGTCCTTGCGGTCCAAAAGGGCGTCGAGGATCTTCTCCAGCAGCCGCATGCCCCCGCGGTAGCCCACCGTGGGAAAGTAGCTGTGGCCGACGCGGTCCAGGATCGGGAAGCCGTGGCGCACGTAGGGGATATCTTCGTCGCGGGCGATGTACTTGACGTAGGAGTTGCCGAGCACAAGATCCACCGGCGCCTGCTTGATCCACTGGTGAAAGAGGTACATGTCCCCGCCGACCTTGATCTTGACCTCCTGGGGCACCCCTTCCACCGCGGCCTGCAGCCGCTTTTCGTATTTTTTACCGGCGGGCGTGCCGGTGACGAGGTAAACCGGGGCCATGTCCAGCGACACTAAAAATTTCGTCAGCGCCAGCAGTTGGTCCGGATCCCCCACCAGGCCGACGCGCTTGCCGTAAAAGTACTGGTGCATGTCGGCGATGATATCCACCATCTGGCCGCGCTCGAAAGTCAGGCTGTCCGGCACGCTGACCCCAGCCATGCGGTGCAGGGTGTCCACGAAAAGGTCCGTGGCCGCCAGCCCGATGGGCAGATCTAGAATCTGGCAGGGCACCTTGCACTTGACGTCCAGGGCGCGCGCGGCATCCCCCGAGGCCAGGCGTCCCAGGGCCACGGTGGCCTGGCTGCTGCCGGCCCGGCGCAGGGCCTCAACGGTCACCCCCCCGGGCGGGTACATGCGGTACTTGCCGGTCATGGGGCCGTTGAGCACCCCGGAGGTGTCCGGGAACATGATGGTCTCCAGGCCCATCTCGGCGGCCATGCGCCGGATTTCGGTCATGTCGCTGGGCTCCACGAAGCCGGGGATCAGGTTGACGGTCTTGCTGCGGGGGCCGTCGGCCTCGGCGAAATAGTCCACCATGGCCTTGGTCATGCCGGCAAAGCCGGTGACGTGCGAGCCCACGTAGCTGGGGGTGTTGGCGTGGATGACGTGTTTGCCCGCGGGCACCTTGCCCTCGGCGACGGCCTTGTTGACGATCTGGGGAATGTCGTCGCCGATGGTTTCCGAAAGACAGGTGGTGTGCACCGCGATGACCTCCGGGTTGTAGACGTTGAAGATATTGTCGATGGCCTGCACCAGATTGGCCTGACCGCCGAAGACCGAGGCCCCTTCGGTGAAGGCGCTGGTGGCCGCGATCACCGGCTCCTTGTAGTGGCGCGTGAGCGTGCTGCGGTGGTAGGCGTAGCATCCCTGGGAGCCATGGCTGTGGGGCATGCAGCCGTGGATGCCGAGGGCGGCGTACATGGCGCCGATGGGCTGGCAGGTTTTGGCCGGGTTGACGGTCAACGCCGTGCGCTCTTTGATCTCGCTGGTGGTGTGACGCAGTAACATGACGACTTCCCTTTGCTTGCGGTGCTGAGCGGGGTTATTCCCAGGCATAGGTGGCGGCCAGTTCGGGGTTGGTCTGCCAGGGCGCTTTGAGGGTGCCCCAGACCCGGCTGTTCACCATGCGGTCGATTTCGCGGTAGAAGTTCACGGCCCCCTTGAAGCCGGCGTAGGGGCCGCCGTAGTCGTAGCTGTGGAGCTGCTTCATGGGGATGCCGTGCTTCTGGATCGTGTACTTCTCCTTGATTCCGGCGCAGAAGATGTCCGGCCGGTATTTTTCGATCATCAGATCGGTTTCGAACTGGCTGATGTCGTCGATGACCAGGCTGCCTTCGGGCATTTCGGGCATCATGCCCTCATAGTCCTTGAAGGCGAGCCCCTTGGCGGCCAGCGCCGCCAACGCCTCGGGGGTCTTGCGCGGCCGGTAGCGATCGGGGTCCGGGCAAACGTCCAGCTCCTCGATGTTGCGGCTGTCGGCGTCGACCTTGACGCTGGGCAGCACCTTGCGGCCCTCGTAGTCGTCGCGGTGGGCGAACTCGTAGCCGGCCGAAAGGGTCTGCATGCCGAGCTCCCGGAACAGCTCCTGGTAGTGGTGGGCGCGCGAGCCGCCCACGAAGAGCATGGCGCGCTTGCCCTCGGTGCGCGGCCGGATTTCGTCCCGGACCGTCTGGACCGCCGGTAGCTCCTCGGCGATGACGGCCGCCACCCGCTCGGTCAGCGCCGGGTCCTCGAAATAGGCGGCGATCTTGCGCAGCGACTTGGCCGTGGCCTCGGCGCCGATGAAGTTGATCTTGATCCAAGGTACGCCGAATTTTTTTTCCATCATCTCGGCCACGTAGTTGATGGAGCGGTGGCACATGATGAGGTTGAGGTCCGCGGTGTGGGAATTGGCGAAGGCGTCGATGGTGGAGTTGCCGCTGATGGTGGCCACCGTGGTGATCCCGCACTTTTCGAAGATCCGCTCGATTTCGAAGGCGTCCCCGCCGATGTTGTACTCGCCCAGGAGGTTGACCCGGAACGCGCCCGGGCCGATGGTGTCGTCCAGGCCCACCACGTGCTTGAAAATCTGGTTGTTGGCGATGTGGTGGCCGGCCGACTGGCTGACCCCCTTGTAGCCCTCGCAGCTGAACCCGAAGACGTTGATCCCCAGGGCGTTCTTCATTTCGCGGCAGACCGCATGGATGTCGTCGCCGATGAGGCCCACCGGGCAGGTGGCGAAAACCGCGATGGCCTTGGGCTTGAAGTTGTCGTAGGCTTCCTGGATGGCCTGGCGGAGCTTTTTCTCGCCGCCGAAGATGATCTCCTTTTCCTGCATGTCGGTGGAAAAGCAGTAGGGCATGAAGTTGTGGCCGTCGGGGGTCGTCTCCGGGTCGGTCTGGTTGCGCCGGGTGAGCCAGCTGTAGAAGCCGCAGCCGATGGGCCCGTGGGTGATGTTGACGATATCCCGGGTTGGGCCCAGGACCACGCCCTTGCAGCCCGCGTAGCAGCAGCCGCGCTGGCTCATCAGCCCGGGGACGGTGCGCACGTTGGCGGTGATTTCGGGGACCCTATCTTCCGCCTCCACCCGGTTGACGACGATCTGCTTGGCCCGTTTGCGGGCCACCTTGGGCGGGTATTTGGCGAGCAGTTCGGCCTTGACCTTTTCCGGATCGGGCATTTCGATGGGGATTGCGGGCTTGCGAGCTGTTTCCGTCATGGTCTCTGTCTCCTTGATAGCCGCGGGGGCGGCGGGTTTACACGTCATCGAGCACATCGTCGCCGTCCTCGCCGGTGCGCACGCGGATGGCGTTTAAGGCCGGCAGGACGAAGATCATGCCGTCGCCCGACTTGCCGGTCCGGTTGACTCGGATAATGGTTTTGGCCGTAAGTTCCACCAGTTTGTCGGGCACCACGATCAGCAGCGCGCGCTTGGGGATCAGGCGGCCGCTCTGGCCCAACTGCGAGATGGCCTCTTCGTAGCCGCGCTCGGCCCCCTGGAGGAGCTGCAGGTCCACCAGGCCCTTGCCGCGGCCCAGGGCCTCGCGGGCGGTCATGGAGGTAATGCCGGCCTCCGCCAGGGCCCGTTTGGTCTGGTTCATCATGTTCATGCGCACGATGGCGAGGATCTCTTTCATATCGCCACCTCTTCGGTGCCGCCGTCGGCCGTCTCCTTGATGCCGGAGCTGATGGTGTAGGCCGCCTCCACCGGCAGGAGAAAGATCTTGCCGTCGCCGTAGGCGCCCTTTTCACCGGTGCGCGCGGCCCTGATGATCGTGCGCACGGCGAAGTCCTTGTCCTTGTCCTGGACCACGGTCAGCAGCATCTCCTTGGGGATTTCGTCGTAGGTGACCTCCCCGATCTTGATGCCGCGCTGCTTGCCGCGGCCCACCACGGACATCTTGGTGACGCCCGGAAACCCGGCCTCCATCAGGGCGGCCAGGACGTTGTCGACTTTTTCGGGGCGGACGATGGATCGGATCATAATCATGGCGGTGAATTCTCCTTGGATTAAGGTGTGGGCCCGGGATCGGGTCAGGCGGCGATGCCGTAGTCGATCAGGAGTTTTTCCAGATCATCGATGGCCAGCGGCCTGGGGATGACCTTCATCTCGTTCTCGGCGATCTTGCGCGCCAGCTTGCGGTACTCTTCGGCCTGGGGGTGATCCGGATCGAAGTCGATCACGGTCTTGCGGTTGATCTCGGCCCGCTGGACCATGTTGTCGCGGGGCACGAAGTGAATCATCTGGGTGCCCAAGCGGTCGGCCAGGGCTTCGATCATCTCGCGCTCGTTGTCCACCTTGCGGCTGTTGCAGATCAGCCCCCCCAGCCGGACCCCGCCGGCCTCGGCGAACTTGACGATGCCCTTGCAGATGTTGTTGGCGGCATACATCGCCATCATTTCGCCGGAGACGACGATGTAGATCTCCTGGGCCTTGCCTTCGCGGATCGGCATGGCGAAGCCGCCGCAGACGACGTCCCCCAGGACGTCGTAGAAAACGTAGTCCAGGGCTTCGCTTTCGGCGTAGGCACCCAGCTGCTCCAGCAGGTTGATGGAGGTGATGATCCCCCGGCCGGCGCAACCGACCCCGGGCTCCGGGCCGCCGGACTCGGTGCACAGGGTTTTGCCGAAGCCCTCCTTGCGGACATCCTCCAGCTCGACATCCTCGCCCTCGTCGCGCAGGGTGTCCAGCACCGTCCGCTGGGCCAGACCGTGGAGCAGCAGCCGGGTGGAGTCCGCCTTGGGGTCGCAGCCGACCACCATCACCTTGTGGCCCATCTCCGCCAACCCGGCCACCGTGTTCTGGGTGGTGGTGGATTTTCCGATACCGCCCTTGCCGTAGATCGCGATTTTTCTCATGGTGCTTTTTTCCTTTCTGAATCGGGATGTTGCGCGTTACGCGCAGTGTTGCAAGCTTCATTGAGCAACGGGTGTGCCAACAGCCTGGCTGGCGCCCGTTTTTTTTCAATTTGTTGAAATATAAGGAAAAAAATAAATCAGGGGCGGGTCGAAAATCGTGCCGAGGATGCGGCAACCCGCCGCGAGCTACAATCCTGTAAGTGTGCCATCGACAATTATGTAGTGGCGTTTGGGTGAGGGCCGCCGGCGGTGGTGCGCTCCCCCGGGGGGCGGGACGGTTTGCCGCGGCGCACGGCACCGGGGCGGCCGCCGGGAGGAAGTCCCCCGGGCCGGGGGGCTGACCTCCGGAGGGCCGGTGCTATGGTATGGGGGTCTGCCCTGGGGTGGCTGGCAGGCGGGGCGCAGCAAAACAATCCGCCCCGTCGCGGTGGGGCGGCGCACCGCGACGGGGCGTTGGCGGGTGACCGGCTAAGGTCGGCGGGGCGGCTGGCCGCTGCAGCGACTGCGGCCTTCGCGGATCAGGGGCGCCAATCCGAATTTCTTCACCCGGTAGCCCATCTGGCGAAGACTGAGCCCGATTTCGCGGGCGGCCTTCTGCTGGATCCAGCCGTTTTTTTCCAGGGCCTCCAGGACGGCGTCGCGCTCCAGTTCCTCGATCCGTGAAACGGTCGGCTCACCGGTGTCGCCGGCGGCGCTGTCGCGGAGCTTGCGAAAGAGGTAGGCCGGCAGGACCTGGGGGGTGATCAAGGGGGGGTCCGACAGAATGGCCAGACGCTCGGTGAGATTTTCCAACTCGCGGACATTGCCGGGCCAGTGGTAGGCCGTCAGGACTGTCATGCTGGCGGGGGCGAACTGGAGGCTTTTGCCGTACTCCTTGGCGCTTTTTTCAAGGAAGTAGTTGGCCAGCAGCGGAATGTCCGCCAGGCGCTGGCGCAGGGGGGGGATTGCGATCGGGAAAACGTTCAGGCGGTGGTAGAGGTCCGGCCGAAAGCGGCCCTCGGCCACCGCCGTGGGCAGGTCGGCGTTGGTGGCGGCGATGATCCGGACGTCCACGCGCCGGGTGCGGGTGCTGCCCAGGCGTTCGAATTCACGCTCCTGCAGAAAGTGCAGCAGTTTGGCCTGGACGCTGGGGGGCAGTTCCCCGATTTCGTCCAGGAAGACGGTGCCCCCGTCGGCTTCTTCGAAGCGGCCCTTTTTGGCCTCCAGGGCTCCGGTAAAAGCCCCTTTTTCGTGGCCGAAAAGCTCCGCCTCGATCAGATTGTCGGGCAGGGCCGCGCAGTTGACCTTGGCGAAGGGGCGCCGGGAGCGGCTGCTGAGCTCGTGCAGGATGCGTGCGGTCAGGGTTTTGCCGGTGCCCGATTCCCCCAGCAGCAGCACCGAGGCCTTGCTGGGGGCGACCTTGTGGATCAGCTCGTTGAGGGCCTGCATGGCCGGGCTGACCCCCACGGCGAAGAAATGGTTGTACTTCTCCGAAATTTCCGCCCGCAGGGACCGGTTTTCGCTCTTGAGCTTCATTTCGCGCATCTCGATCTGGCGGTTGAGGTGCACGAACTGGGCGATCAGGGCCGCCACGATGGTCAGAAAGCGGATGTCCTCCTGGAAGGACACCTCGGGCTCGAAGAGACGGTCCACGCTGAAGACCCCGATGGGGGTGCCGTGCAGGATGATGGGCACCCCGATAAAGGCGATGCTGTCCTTGCGAACGTCGCGGGACTGGGTCTTGTTGAGAAACAGGGGCTCCTTGCCGATGTCCGGCACGAAAAAGGGCTGGGCGGTGCGAAAGATCAATCCGGTGACCCCCTCGCTGGGCTGGTAGATCCCCCGTTTCTTTTCCTCCGGCCGCAGGCTGTGGGACGCGCAGATCTTGAGCAGACCGGTCTGCATGTCCCGCAAGGTCACGGTGGCGCGCTCCATGGAAAGCGATTTGGAGAGGATCTCCAGGATCGAGTCCAGGGCCTGGTCCAACTGCAGAATCTGACCGATGATGCCGCTGATCTCGTAGAGGACCTTCAACTCCAGCTGGTAAATTTTATCTTCCAAAGCCATTTTCAAATCTTTTTTCCGATGGGTGAACCCCTGGCTGAATCTGTAGCCGGATCGGCCATGCTCCGGAGCGCCCGGCGCGCTTCGGGTCGACCGCGGAGGGGCAGGACTGGGGGAAAAGCGGGCGGCGAAGAAGGCCCAGGTCGGTGGCCGCTTCCCTGCCGGCCATCGTTGCCTGGGGGGGTGGGCGGCCGTTCCCCGGACCGGGAACCCCGTTGTTCCGGTCCAGGGTCGGCCACCTTTTGACCGCAGCGGCCCGAAAACGCCGTTGTTTGGGGGCCGCTGCGGGGTGGCGGGAGACAGGTGCGGCTTTCACCGGCCCCCAATCAGGAGGAATGAAATTGAGCGCCGGTGAATTTTGCCCTCGGGGAGGCCGCTCCCGCCCCGCGTTGCGCGCGTCGGAGGATCAGGCGGTTTCGGTGGAATGGCGCATACTCTGGCTCAATGCCGGTGCCCCTCCCGGGCCGTCGAAGCCGCCGCCGATGCCGGCGCCGTGGGGGGAGAGGACTTCAAAATCGGGGTAGGCATTGCCCCCGTGCTCGCTGTAATCCAGGCCCTCCAGCTCCTCTTCGGGTGATACCCGCAGCCCGACGG
>JASFIY010000035.1:0-9566 GCA_050122415.1 Desulfobacteraceae bacterium | reverse complement strand
GGTCATCCGGACGGTTTTCAGCCGCCCCTCGGCAAATAGCTGGATGCAGGCCGGATAGAGCTGCCACTCCAGCGCCAGCCCCTTTTCGCGCACGCTCTCCAGGGTGTCCTGGGGCGTGATGGGGAAACTCAGCTGGCCGATAATGGGGCCGGAGTCTTCCCCGTAGTCGATGAAATGAACCGTGCAGCCGCCCACTTTGCAGCCGTAGCGAAACGTGTCGCCGTAGCCGTCCACCCCGGGAAATGCCGGCAGCAGGGCCGGATGGATGTTCATGATCCGCGGCTCACCGGGCACCCTGTTGACGCGGTCGATGAAATAGGGGGTCAAATTGCGCATGAAACCGGCCAGCACCAACAGGTCGAAATCGAAACCGGCCATGGCCGCCAGCAGCCGGGACTCGGCCACCGCGCGGCTGGCAAAGAAGCGCGCGACCTCCCCGGGGTCCCGGTCGGCAGGCAAGAGCGCCTGTTTGGCCACGACCTCCTCCAGCTTGAAATCCGGCGGCGGCGGGGGTCCCTGGCCCCCCCGGCTCGCCCGCATAATCTCGCCGTAGTCCACCACGAAGGTCGGTATCCCGTGCCTCTCGGCCCGCCCCAGGCCCTTGGCCGCGGAATTGTCGGCCCCCACGAACACCACCCGACCCTCGACCCGGCCCCCCTCGCAGGCGTCGATAACCGCCTGCAGGTTGCTGCCGCCCCCGGATATCAGCGCACCGATGCGAAGCTTGGCCTTCATTTTTTTTCTCCTTTCGCCGAGGGGCGGGAGCTCCGCAGCCCCCGCCGATTTGATGAGGTACCAGAGCCACCGGCCGCTGTCAATCCAAAGGCTCGAGCGGCGGCGAGGGTCCCCTTTGACCATGCGCCTCCATCGCCCCCAATCCCCTGATGACCGGGGTTGACGGGCATGGCGCGAGGTTGACAACCACCGGGCATGCCACTATAGTTGGCGCACCGGAGAGCGCCCCAGAGCATGCGGTTTCGAGAAAGGGCCGGACCATGCGCGTGGCGGGTTGTGGACTCCGCTTGAACCCCCCCAACGAAAGGAAAAGCTCATGTCAGAAGGCGTTATGGAAATCCAAGACAGCAGTTTCGACGCCGAGGTCCTGAAGTCGGACAAACCCGTTCTGGTGGATTTCTGGGCCCCCTGGTGCGGTCCGTGCCGGGCCATCGCGCCGGTTATCGACGAACTGGTGGCCGTCTACGGCGATCGCGTCAAATTCACCAAATGCAATGTCGACGACAACCCCGTCACCCCCGGCAAATTCGGCATCAAGGCCATTCCCACCCTGATCTTCTTCAAGGAGGGCAGCTTGGTCGAACAGGTGACCGGCATGGTTGCCAAATCGAAACTCGAGGAAACCATCAAATCCATCCTCTGATGCCGCCCGCATGCAACCAGTTGACCATGACCTTTTGATCATCGGCGGCGGCCCGGCCGGGTTGACCGCCGCGCTCTATGCGGCCCGCGCCGGTTTGCGCACCGCGCTGGTCGAGAAGATGACGCCCGGTGGCCAGATGGTGACCACCGACCGGATCGAAAACTACCCCGGCTTCCCCCAAGGCGTCAGCGGGCCGGATCTTTCGCGCCACATGGCCGCCCAGGTGCAGGGTTTGGGTGTGCCGCTGATCGGCGACGCGGTGAGCGCCGCGGCGCTTGACGGGCCGGTGAAAACCGTCGACCTGACAGATCAGCGCCTGACCGCCCGGGCCGTGATCATCGCCAGCGGCGCAAGCCCCAAACGCCTCGGGGTGCCGGGCGAGGCCGAATTTTTCGGCAGGGGGATCTCTTCCTGTGCCACCTGTGACGGGCCGTTCTATGCCGGCAAGGTGGTAGCCGCCGTGGGCGGCGGCGACACGGCCGTTCAGGAAAGCGCCTTCCTGGCCCGCTTCGCGCGCAAGGTCTATCTGATCCACCGCCGCGACCGCTTCCGCGCCGACCGCATCCTGCAGGAGCGCCTGAGGGCCTGCGAGAATGTGGAGATCCTGTGGGACACGGTGGTGACCGGTGTCAGGGGTTTCCGGGGGGTCGAGGCCGTTTACCTGCGGCAGGTGAAAACCGGTGAAACCCGCGAGCTCCCCGTCGAGGGGTTTTTTGTCTGGGTGGGCATCGTCCCCAACGCCGACTTTGTGGCGGGCCAGCTGCCGCAGGACCCCTGGGGCTTCATCCTGACCGATGTGCAGATGGCCACCGATGTGGCGGGGGTCTTTGCGGCCGGCGATGTGCGCCACACCCCGCTCAGGCAGATCACCACCGCCGTGGGGGATGGCGCCCTGGCGGCCCATTCGGCCGAATATTACCTCAACAGCGTGAAAAAATGAAAAAGATCAGCATACTTCTCATGGCGTTGGCGCTGCTCATGACCGGCTGCGGCTGGTTCCAGGTCCAGGACGAGATGTCCGTCCAGGAACTGGCCCAGGACGGCATGGACCATTACAACCGCGGCAGCTACCGCAAGGCCATCGATTCCTTTGAAAAACTCAAGGACTACTACCCCTTCGACAGGCTGGCGATCCTGGCCGAGCTGAAGATCGCCGATGCCCATTTCATGCTGGAGGAGTACGAAGAGGCCATCGTGGCCTACGAGGAGTTCGCCAACCTGCATCCGCTCAACGAGGCCATTCCCTATGTGATCTACCAGATCGGCCTGTGCTACTTCAACCGGGTGGACACCACCGACCGCGACCAGAACAACGCCCTCAAGGCCCTTGAAACCTTCAACCGCCTGACCCGCCAGCACCCCGAAGACCCATACGCCCTCAAGGCCGACGAAAAGTCCAAGGAGTGCCTCAAGAGCATCGCCGGCCACGAGTTCCTGGTGGGCCTCTACTACTTCAAGAGCAAGCACTACAAGGCGGCCCTGGCGCGCTTCCGCTCGGTGCTCTCCCAATACCCCGACGTCGGGGTCCACCAGCAGGCCCTGCAGTACATCGCGCGCTGCGAGGCGGAACTGAACGGCGAGACGACCCGCGTGGACTGAGCGCAGCGGCCAAAAAATTCTTTACAAGCCCCGGGTTTTGAGATAGGTGGGGCGTTTTGAAGCCTTAAAGATTTAATGAAATCAGAGGAGACGGGTCATGTCCAAAATGTGCGCGATATGCGGTAAAAAATCGGTCGTGGGCAGCAATATCAGCCATGCCCACAACGTTACCAAGCGTCGCTTCAAACCGAATCTGCAGCGGGTCCGGACGGTCCGCAACGGTAGCGTCAAACGCCTCATGGTCTGCACCAATTGCATCAAATCCGGCCGGGTGGTCAAGCCCGCCTGAACCGTCTGCGGGGCGTGAGCGCCAGCAACGCCCCGAAACAGCGTTGGGTGATCCCGGGGAGGAAAGCCGACTGGGGCTTTCCTCCATTATTCATTCGCCGGGTGATGGCCGCCCCAGCGCCCCCGCCCCCTATCCTTCGATTCGCTTGACTCCCTGCACCAATTTCACCCGGCGCACCGCCGCGATCACCTTCTTCAACTGCGCTGTGTTTTCCACGGCTATGGTGAAGTAGCTGTCCACCTGCTGGTTTTCGCGCGTCTCGGTATTGGCGCTGAGGATGTTGGCGCCGCTCTGGTTGATGTTGGTGGCCAGGTCGGCCAGCAGCCCCACCCGGTCGAAAGAGCGGATCAGGAGCCGGACCGGGTAGGTTTCGACGGTTTCCTGGTTCCAATCGACCTCGATGCGTCTCTCGGGGTTCATGTTGAGGGCGTTCACGCAGCTGGTTCGATGAACGGTGACCCCGTGGCCGCGGGTGATGTAGCCGATGATCGGGTCGCCCGGCACCGGCCGGCAGCATTTGGCAAAGCGCACCAGCATGTCGTCGATGCCCCGGACCAGCACCCCGGCCCGGTCCTTCTTCTTGCGCACCTTGCCCATCAGACGCTCGAAAATCGAGTGGTGGTCCGCCTCGACTTCGGTTTTGGGCATGAACTTGCGCACCACCTGAAGCGGCGTGATTTTGCCGTAGCCCACGCTGGCGATCAGGTCCTCCACGGATTTGAAGCCGAACTGCTCCACCACCGCCTCCATCTCCGCAGATTTCATCAGCGCATTGAAATTCATCCGATTTTTACGAAAAGCCTTTTCGCACATCTCCCGCCCCAGGGAGAGGCTGCGATCCTTTTCCTGGGTCTTGACCCACTGCCGGATGCGTGAGCGCGCCTTGACCGTTTTGACGAAACTCAGCCAGTCCTTGCTGGGCTGATGTCCCTTGGCGGTGACGATCTCGACGATGTCACCGGTGTTGAGCTGGGTTTTGAGGGGCACCATGCGCCCGTTGACCTTGGCGCCGACGCACTGGTTGCCGACTTCGGTGTGGATCAGATAGGCGAAGTCGATCGGCGTGGCCCCCTTGGGCAGGGACTTGATCTCCCCCTGGGGGGTGAAAACGTAGACCTCGTCGGGAAAAAGGTCGATCCGGACGTTTTCCAGAAACTCCTCGGGGTCGCCGAAATCGGCCTGGTTCTCCACCAGATTCTGGATCCAGGCGAACTGGCGCGAAATGGTCTCGTCCACCTTGCCGCCCTCCTTGTAGCTCCAGTGGGCCGCGATTCCGGATTTGGCCACGCGGTCCATCTCGTGGGTCCGGATCTGGATCTCCAGGCGCTCCCCGTAGGGGCCGATCACGGTGGTGTGCAGCGACTGGTACATGTTGGGTTTGGGCACCCCGATGTAGTCCTTGAACTTCTTGGCGATGGGCTTCCAGAGGGCATGGATCAGCCCCAGGGCCTCGTAGCACTGGGGGATGGTGTCGAGGATGATGCGAAAGGCGATGATGTCGTATACCTCTTCAAAGGAGAGGCTCTGGGTGACCATCTTGTGGTAGATGCTGAAGAAATGTTTGTAGCGGCCCTGGACCTCGCATTTCAGCCGGGACTCGTCCATCTTTTGCTGGATGAAGGACTTGACCGTCTCGACATAGGTTTCACGCTCCTCGCGATCCTTGTTGACCAACTCATGAATCTGCCGGTAATCCTCGGGTTGAAGGTACATGAAGGCGATGTCCTCCAACTCCTTCTTGATCCAGTAGATCCCGAGCCGGCCGGCCAGGGGCGCGTAGATGTCCATGGTCTCCTGGGCGATTTTGATCTGTTTCTTTTCGGAGCGGTGAAACTTCAGGGTGCGCATGTTGTGCAGGCGGTCGGCCAGCTTGATCAAGATTACCCGGATGTCGTCGGCCATGGCCAGGATCATCTTGCGGATGTTCTCGGCCTGGCGCGCCTGGGAGCTGGCCAGGGGCAGCGCGCTGATTTTGGTGACCCCCGAGACGATGTGGCGCACCTCGGGCCCGAACATCGACTCGATCTCTTCGAGGGTGGCGCGGGTGTCCTCGACCACGTCGTGCAAGAGGCCGGCGGCGATGCTGACGGGGTCGAGCTTCATCTCGGCCAGGATGCCGGCGACCTCCAGGGGGTGGGAGAGGTAGGGCTCGCCGGAGAGACGCAGCTGGCCTTCGTGCACCCTGGCCGAGAAGATGTAGGCCCGGTCAATGATGTCCAGATCCGTATCCGGACTGTAATCGGCCACCCTGTCAAGCACATCATTGATCCGAATCATGGCGTGGTCTTCCCGGCCGGGGCGCCCGTCCGCCGGCGGCGGCCGTCCGTGGGGGGGGGCGGCCGCCGGAGGCTCGGGCGGGGTGATCGTCAGTAGGCTTTGGCAAAAACCACCCGCTGGGGGCTGGGCTTGCCGCAACAGATGCAGGCGCCGGGGCCGGTCGGGTCCTCAAAAGGGATACACCGGATCGTGACCTTGAGGTCCTCCTTGACCCGGTTTTCACAGGATTCGGAGCCGCACCAGTGGGACAGCGCGAAGCCGCCGTGGATTTCAGGTTTTTCGGTGTTCTGGGGGGTGAAAAAACGGTAAAACTCCGGCTCGCGGTCTATCAACCGGGTGTTTTCGTTTTTCAACGACAAGGCCCGGTTAAAGAGGGTTTGTTGGATTTCGTCCAGGATGGCGCCGATTTCGGCCACAAACTGTCCGCGCGGCATGGCCTTTTTCTCCCGTGCCGGCAGGTCGCGGCGGCCGAAAAAAACGGCGTCGGCGGCAATGTCGCGCGGACCGATTTCCACCCGCAGCGGGATGCCGCGCTTGATCCAGTCCCAGCCGCGGGCGCCGCCGGTATCCCGGTCGTCGATTTCCACCTGAACACCGCGGCCGCCGTAGGGCACCGCCCGCAGGCGGGCGGCCAGCTCAGCCGTGTAGGCCATCACCGCGGCGCGCTCCTCGGGTGTGCGCCAGATGGGCAGCAACACCACATGGGCGGAGGCCACCCGGGGCGGCATGACCAGGCCGTCGTCATCGCTGTGGGTCATGATCAGGCCCCCGATCAGACGCGTGGAGGAGCCCCAGGAGGTGGTCCAGGCGTACTCTTCGGTCTCCTCGGTGGTGTGAAACTTGATTTCCGAGGCGCGGGCGAAATTCTGCCCCAGGAAATGCGAGGTCCCGGCCTGCAGCGCCTTGCGATCCTGCATCATGGCCTCGATGCAGAGGGTGTCCACCGCCCCGGGGAAACGCTCCGCGGCGCTCTTGCGGCCGCTGACCACCGGAATCGCCAGATAGTCCTCGGCCATGCGGGCGTAGACTTCCAGCATCATCCGGGTGCGTTCGACCGCTTCCTCGGCACTGGCGTGGGCCGTGTGGCCCTCCTGCCAGAGAAATTCGCTGGTGCGCAAAAAAATGCGGGTGCGCATTTCCCAGCGCACCACGTTGCACCACTGGTTGAGCAGCACCGGCAGGTCCCGGTGGCTCTTGATCCAGCGGGAAAAGGAATCCCCGATTATCGTCTCGGAGGTCGGCCGCACGATCAGGGGTTCGGGCAGTTCCCCGGCCGGCACCAGACCGCCCGCGGGCCCCTGCTCGAGCCTGTGGTGGGTCACCACGGCGCATTCCTTGGCGAAGCCCTCCACGTGCTGGGCCTCCTTTTCCAGAAAGCTCAAGGGGATGAACAGGGGGAAATAGGCGTTGCGGACACCGGTGGCCTTGAACATGTCGTCCATTTCGCGCATGATGTTCTCCCACAGGGCGTAGCCCCAGGGCTTGATCACCATGCAGCCTCTCACCGGGGAGCGTTCGGCCAGATCCGAGGCCTTGATCACCTGCTGGTACCATTCCGGGTAGTCTTCGGCACGCGTGGGCGTTATGGCCGTCTTGACCTGTTTTGACATGCGCTTCCTTTCTTCACGGGTCGCCGGGGTCGGGCCCGGCGGTGGGTTGCAGACTTTCGTCGACTGCCTTTAAGAGCTCTTCCACCAGCTGATCCTGGGCAAAGGTTTTGACCACCCGGCCCTTCTTGAAGAGAATGCCCCGGCCGTCTCCACCGGCAATCCCGATATCGGCCTCGCGGGCCTCTCCCGGGCCATTGACGGCACAGCCCATGATGGCGATCTTCAGCGGCACCGGGTGGGTCAGCAGGGCTTTTTCGACCGCCTCGGCGATTTCAAACAGGTTGATGGCGCAGCGGCCGCAGGTGGGGCATGAAATGATCTCCGGCCCGTGCCGGCGGATCCCCAGGGCCTTGAGAATTTCATAGCCCACCCGGACCTCTTCCACCGGGTCGCGGGTCAGGGACACCCGCAGGGTATCCCCGATCCCCTCGGCCAGCAGCATCCCGATTCCGATGGCCGATTTGACCACGCCCGGAAATAGCCCGCCGGCCTCGGTCACGCCCAGGTGCAGCGGCAGATCGGTCTGCTGCGCCAGCAGGCGGTAGGCCGAAACGGTGCGCGCCACATCCGAGGCTTTCAGCGACACCTTGATCTCGTGGAAGTCGCAGGACCGCAGCAACCCGATGTGGCGCAGGGCGCTGGCCACCATCGCCTCGGGGGTGGGGCCGCCGTGGGCCTGGAGCAACTCCTTTTCCAACGACCCGGCGTTGACACCGATACGGATGGGCGCTCCCCGGTCCCGGGCGGCGGCCGCCACGGCCCGGACCTTGCGCACCCCGCCGATATTGCCGGGGTTGATGCGCAGCCCGTCGGCACCGGCTGCCAGGGCGGCCAGCGCCAGACGGTAATCGAAGTGGATATCGGCGATCAAGGGGATCCCGATGGCCCGGCGGATGGCGCGGATGGCTGCGGCCGCCTCGGCATCGGGCACCGCCACCCGCACGATCTCGCAGCCGGCGGCCTCCAATCGCTTGATCTGGGCGACGGTGGCCGCCGCGTCCTGGGTGCGGGTGTTGGTCATGGATTGCACCGAGACCGGTGCCGTGCCCCCGACGAGGAGACTGCCGACCCGGATCTGGCGCGTCGGGCGGCGCTCTGCAACAATGGTCATGGCCTTGGCTGCCCCTCCTGCAGCGACCGTCGCAGCGGTCTGTGGCACGGTTCATCGGACGCGGCGCCCGACTGGTTTTTTCTAACAGAGACCTCGAGATTGATCAAGTGGCAGGCGCCCGGGGCTTTGCAATTGTGCCCGGACCCAAATTGTTCTATAAAACGGCCATCACGGCAGCGAAAGGAAACCTCCGATGACAGCCGCGCCCCCTTCCAAATTCGGCCCCAAACACCCCCCGAACGCGAGGCCGGACCCGCTGATCCAAAAAGCGATTCGGCAGCAGGCGCCCACCGGCGAACTGCCGTGCGCGGTGGCCTTCCAGATCGCGGCGAACCTGAAGGTGAGCCCTGCAGCCGTCGGCCGAACCCTGGACCTGATGGAGGTCCGTCTGGTGAAATGCCAGCTGGGGCTCTTCGGCTACAGCCCGCGGAAGCGGATCCTAGCGCCCCAGCCGCCGGAGACGCCCGAGCTGCCGGCGGCCATCCGGGCCGCGCTTGAAAAGGAACGTCTTCCCTGCCGCGCCGCCTGGGCGCTGGCCGAGCGCTTCAAGCTCCGCAAAATGGCCGTCAGCGGGGCCTGCGAAGCCTTGGGAATCAAGATCAAACCCTGCCAGCTGGGCGCTTTTTAACAGGAAAAAGGCGGCGGCCCGCCCGCCGCGAGGAGCATACCATGAAACGCGTTCCGATCACCCTGGCCCTCCTGGGCGTTGCGATGGTTTTGACGGCCTGCGGCCGAACCTACCAGGCCAAGCCGGTTTCCTTCAGGCCGCCCGGGTCCTATCCCAACGCCGTGACGGTGATGGAGGCCACCCTGGGCGCCAAAGCCTTCAGCGACGCCCGGGAGGCCCGCGAGGCGTTCGGCTTCGATATCCGCGGCAGTGGGCTCCTGCCGGTACAGGTGGTCTTCCACAACCAGGGCCGCCACGGGCTGGAAATCAATGCCGCCCAGAGTTATCTCGAGGACGAGGAGGGCAACCTCTGGCCGCTGCTGGCGCGCCAGGTCGCCTACGAACGCGTCAGCGGGTTTTCCAAGGCCCAGGAAGTTTTCTCCGAAGGGGCCAAGGCCGGGTTTTTCGGGGCCGCGGCCGGCGCCCTGATCGGCTCGGCGGTGGGCATCGTCAGCGGCCAGAACGTGCTGGAAAGCGCCGGCAAGGGGGCCGCCGTGGGGGCGGCGGCCGGCGGCACGCTGGGCGGCGTCAAAGGTTACACCTCCGATGACGCGCGCCGCCGGATCAGCCAGGACCTTCGCGAGAAAAGCCTCGAAAACAGGCAGATCGGCCCGGACAGCCTGGCCCACGGGGTT
>JASFIY010000034.1:0-9581 GCA_050122415.1 Desulfobacteraceae bacterium | reverse complement strand
GAAGGTCACCGGCAGGGCCACCTCGCTCGCGCCACGGATGCCTGCGGTCAAAAGGTCGTAGCCGCGGCTGTGGTAGTTGTAGACGTTTTCCCCGACAACGATGGCGTCGTCGACGACAATCCCCAGGGCGATGATGAAGGCGAAGAGCGACACCATGTTGAGGCTGACGTCCAGCAGCGGCAGAAACAGCAGCGAGCCCAGAAAGGAAATCGGGATGCCCATGGTGACCCAGAAGGCCAGTCGGGCTTCCAGAAAAAGGCCCAGCAGGACCAGCACCAGCGCCAGTCCCAGGTAGCCGTTGCGCAGCAGCAGGCCCAGGCGCTGGCGGTAGATGTCCGAGCGGTCGTTGAGGGTCGCCACCCCGATGCCCGGCGGCAGCTCCTGGCGCAGCGCCGCCACGTGCTCCAGGACCGCATCGGCCACCGAGATGGGGGTCTGGTCGCCCACCCGGTAGATGTCGATCATCACGGCCGGCAGCCCGTTGTAGGTCGCCGAGGCGTCGGTGTCCTCAAACCCGTCGATCACCGTGGCGATCTCCCCCAGGCGCACCTGGGTGCCCGCACTGGAGGTGATGATCGGAATCTGGGCGAACTCGCGTCCGAAGTCCCGCCGCTCCTTCATGCGCACCAGGATCTCGCCGCCCTCGGTTTTCAGCCCGCCGCCGGGCAACTCCACCGAGGCGGCGCGGACCTTGGCGGCCACCTCCTCCAGGGTCAGGTTGTAGGCCCGCAGGCGCGCCTCGGGCACCTCGATGCTGATCTCGTAGGGCCGGACGCCCGACAGGCTCACCTGGGTGACGCGGTCGTCCTGGAGGAGGCGGTCGCGGGTGTCTTCGGCCAGCTCCCGCAGCACCCGTTCATCCTGATCGCCGTAGAGCACCACCGAGATCACCTCCCGGCGCCGGGTGACCACCACCACCTGGGGTTTCTCGGCCTCCTCGGGAAAGGAGGTGATGCGGTCGACCTCGCTTTGGACATCCTGCCCCAGCCGCTGCAGGTCGGCGTCGGCGAGCATCTCCACCGTGACCCGGCCGACCCCTTCCTGGGCGCTGGCCGTGACCTCGCCGACGCCGTCGAGCCCCTGGACGGCCTCCTCGATGGCCAGCACGATGCCCTGCTCGACCTCCTCGGGGCTGGCGCCGGGGTAGGCCACGGTTATGGTCACCTGGTCCAGGTCGAATTCCGGGAAGACCTCCTGCTTGATCCGTCCGCCCCAGATCAGTCCGCCCACCAGTAGGACCAGCATCAAGAGGTTGGCGGCGACCGAGTTTCCGGCCATCCAGGCGATCGGGCCGCGCGTGGCGGGATGAGAATCGTCGACGGAAGGCATCAAGCGGCAGGCTCCTGGGGGCGGGCGGGGGCTGTTTTCTCAGGGCTCTCGCCCTTGATCCGGAGCGCCATGCCCGCCACCGGGGCGGGCAGGTCCGAGATGATCAGGCGCTCGCCGGGCGCAACACCCCTTTGCACCAGCACCGTTTCGGCATCCCGCCAGGCGACCGCCACCGTCCGGATGCTGAGCCGGTCCTGATCGGTCGCCACCCAGACGCGGGTGTTGTCGCGCAGCGCGCTGCGGGGGATGCGGTAGACCCCGTCGATCCGGCGGCCGTGGATTTCCACGCGCACATAGTCGCCGATCAGAAGGGGCATGCGGTCGTCGGCCGGGCGGCCCAGGTCCAGCGGGTCCGGCACCGCCACCAGGACCCGGGCCATGCGCCCGTCGGGTTCCAGATCCCCCAGCAGGCGGATCACCCGCCCCTCGCGCGGGCGGCCGTCGCGTCCCTCGCGCCCGTGGCGCACCACGGCGCGGGCGCCGGGCTCCCCCGCCTGGCCGGGAAGCGCGAACCACTGCAGACGGTCCACCGCCACCGCCGTCTGGACCCAGAAGGTGTCGGTGCCCACCAAGGTGGCCAGGGCGGTTTGGGGGGAAACCTGGGAGCCGCGCTCCACGTGCCGGGCGCGCACCATGGCATTGAAGGGCGCCCGCAGCGTGGTGCGCGCCAGATTGATCTCGGCCTGTCGCAGGTTGGCCTCGGCGGCCGCCAGCTCGGCGCGGGCCTTGGCCAGGTGGGGCTTGCGCAGGGCCAGATCGGCCTCGCCGGGAGCGGTCGGTTTGCCGGCGGTGAGCAGGTCCCATTCGCGCCGGGCCACGTCCTGGCGGCCTAATTCCAGGTCCAGTTCAAAGCGCGCGCGGGCGACCTCCCCTTTCAGGCGGGTCACGGCCAGCTCGTAATCCAGGGGGTCGATGCGCAGCACCGCGCTGCCCTCGGCGAGGAAGCCGCCTTCCACGAACTCCGGGTTTAGCTGGATCACCTCGCCTGAAACCTGCGCGGCGAGGGTGATTTCACGGGCGGGCACCACCGTTCCCATGGCCTGCAGGACCACCTGCTCGCTGGAGGGCTGGAGGACGGCCACCTCCACCAGGGCCGCTGCCGCCCGCGGCGGCTGCTGGCGGGCCGTGGGGCGGGTGGCGCTGATGTAGCGGGCACCGGCGGCGGCGGCGGCCAGGATCAGGATCACCAGCAGGGTCCGCACCAGCTTGGATCGGCGGCTGCGTCTGGGGATGGGGGATGGATTATCCATTCAGCAGGGGAATCTCCCTTTCCGGGGCGTTTGGCGGCGGCGCCAGGTCTTCGGTCCAGTGGCCGCCCAGGGCGCGGTAAAGCGCGATGCGGTCCAGCAGCAGCTCGGCCCGGCGCTGAATAATGGTGCGCTCCAGACCCTGCACGGTCAGCAACTGGGTCAGCACCGGCAGGTAATCGATGAGCCCTTTGAGGTAACGGTTGCCGGCCTCCTCCAAGGCCCTGCGGGCGGCATCGATCTGGGCGGCCAGGGCGTCCAGATTGGCCCGCCGGGCGGCTTCCAGCGCCAGGGCGTCCTCCACCTCCCTGATGGCCGTCAGCACGGTGCGGCGGTAGATCGTGAGGCTTTCGGCGGCCGCCGCCCGGGCCTCGTCCACCTGAGCCTTGCGGAGGCCGGCATCGAACAGGGGCGCGCTGAGGTTGCCGGCCAGGTTGGCCAGCCAGTTGTCGAACAGCAGGTCGATATTGTCGGCCCGGTAGTTGGCATCGGCCGTCAGGCGCAACGCCGGCAGCCGGTTGGCGCGCGCGGCGGCCACCTGCCAGTCGGCCGCGGCCAGGCGCAGACCGGCCGCGCGGATGTCGGGCCGGGCGGCCAGCAGGTCGGCCGGCAGGCCGGTGGGGGGCACATCCGCCGGCAGGGGCAGCTCGTCGCGGTCGATCGCCAGGGCTCCAAGGGGCGGCTGGCCCACCAGGATCGCCAGTTCGTGGCGCTGCAGGGCCTCCTCGGCGGCCACCAGCGGTATCTGGGCGCGCACCCCCTCCACCAGCTGCTTCTGCTGGTAAACGTCCAGGGCCGAGGTGATGGCCCGGCGAAAGCGCAGTTCGATCAGTTCCAGGAAGGTCTCGTTGGTCTCGAGCTGCTGCTCCAGCAGACGCTTTTGCAGCCGCTGGGAGATGATCTGCGCCCAGCGCTGGGCCACCTCCGCGGCCACCGTCATGGCGGCCGCGTTGAGGTCCTCCCGGGTGGCGTGTTCAACCAGCCGGGCGGCTTGGCTCTCGGAGCGGACCCTGCCCCACAGGTCCAGCTCGTAGGCGCCGATCAGCCCCAGGGAATAGAACTCCCCCCCGCGGGTGCCGATCCCTTCGGTGTGTTGGCGGCTGAAGACCGCCTGGCCGTCCCCGGCCACCTCCGGGTAGAGCGCCGCGGCGGTCTGCAGGGTGCGCGCACGGACCTGGCTGAGGCGCGACCAGGCTTCCAAAATGGTGAAGTTGTCGGTCAGGGCCTGGTCGATCAGGGCTTCCAGCTGGGGGTCTTGAAAGTTTTGCCACCATCGCTGGGGAACTTTGGCCGTCGGGTCGTAGAGCGAAAAGTGAGCCGGCAGCGCACCCGCCGCTTCGGTTCGCGGACGCGGGGCGAACGGGCTACAGCCGGCTGCGGTCAGCGCCGCCAGGATCAGGAGACCGGCAAGGGCGCAGCCCCTTTTCATTGGGCGCCGGACTGTTGCGCCTGGTGGACCGCGATTGCCCGGCGCACGTAAGGGAAAACGTTTTCGGCCACCACCTGGTAGCCCGCCGCGGTGGGGTGAATGCCGTCCGCCTGGTTCAGCTGCGCCTCACCGGCCACACCCGCCAGGAGAAAGGGGACCAGCAGAACCTCCTCTTCGGCCGCCACCTGGGCGAAGATCTCGGCAAACGATTCCGTGTACTGGCGGCCCATGTTGCGGACCATCTGCATGCCGGCCAGCACCACCACCACGCCGTCGGCCTTGAGGATCTGGACGCTGCGGCGCAGGTTCTCCCGCGTCAGGGCCGGGTCGGTGCCCCGCAGGCCGTCGTTGGCGCCGGTTGCCAGGATGACGATGTCGGGCTTGAGGCTGACCAGCACCCATTCGATCCGCGAGAGGGCGCCGCTGCTGGTTTCGCCGCTGATGCCGGCATTGACCACCCGGTAGGGCAGACCGGCCTCGGCGAGCATGCGGGCCAACTGGGCGGGGTAGGCCTCCTCTTCGTCCAGGCCGTAGCCGGCCGTCAGGCTGTCGCCCACGGCCACGATCGTGCCGATGGTTTCCGGTGCGTCGGCGGCGACCCGCGGCGCGGGCGCCGGGGGCGCCTCGGGCTCGCTGCAGCCCCCGAGGGCCAGCGCCAGCCCGGCCACCGTCAGGGAGACGGCGCTGCGCAAGAAAAAGAGCGTCATTCCTCCGCCTGTTCTCTGAGAAAAGCCGCGGGCTTTTGTTTCAGGATGTTCCGGGATGCCAGCAGGCCGACCGCCACCACCACCGCGACGGCGCCGCCGATCATCGCCAGCATGTCCCAGAAGAAAGGTTTATAAGCAATATCCAGCACAAATTCAACCAGGCCGGCGCTGGCGGCCTGGGCAAGAACGGCGGCGATGGCGCTGCTGGTGAGTCCCAGGAAGAGGTTTTCCAAGGTCAGGACGCGGCGCACGAAGCCGCCCGGGGCCCCCAGGATCTTGAAGTAGACCGCTTCGCGGGTGCGCGCCAGGCGCGTGGCCAGGATCGAGCTGACCATGATCAGGAGGCCCGCCAGGAGGCTGAAGGCCGTGAAAAAACGGACGATTCCCGAGAGCCGGCGCATGATCCCGGCAAAAGTCGCCAGGGTGACGGTCAGGTCCACGACGGTGATGTTGGGAAAGCGGGCCACCACCCGGTTCTGGAGATCGGCGATCTCCTCGGGCGGCACCCTCACGGCCGAGAAGATGGTCTGGGGGGCGTCGGCCAGCAGCGCATCCGGGAAAACGAAATAGAAAAAGGGGCCGACGGTTTCATGGGTCCGGGTGCGGATGCTGGCGATGCGCGCCGTCAGCGGGACCCCCTGGATCACGAAGCGCAGCCGGTCGCCGACCGCCATGGGCTGCATCTCCACCACGGTGTCCAGCACCGACACCTGGGGCTCCTGCCAGTCGTCGCGGAAAAGCGCGCTTCCGGCGATCAGGGCTTCGTCTTCCAGGAGGTGCTGGCGGTAGGTCAGGTTGAACGTCCGGGAGAGGCTGTCGCCCCGCCGCCGGCGCTCGGCGACCGGGTCGATGGGCACGTCGTTGATGGCCGCAAGGCGCGCTCGGATGACGGGGAAAAACGGCGCCGGGACGCCCAGCAGCTCGGCGAACGCGGCCTTCTGGGCGGGCTGGATATCCAGAAAAAAGAGATTGGGGGCTTCCGGCGGGTAGGAGCGCACAAAGGCCGCATCGAGGTTGGCCTCGATCAGGAAAATGGTGAAAAGGGCGGTCAGCGACGCGGTCAGGGTGACCAGGATCGTGCGGGTGGCGTTGCCGGGCCGGAAAAGGCCCTTGACCGCTTGTCGCACGGCCAGGGCGCGCAGCCGCAGCCTGCGCAGGAGCAGCAGGGCAGCCGCGCTGAGGGCGGCCGAAATCAGAATCAGCGCCAGCAGCCCCAGCAGAAAATAGCCGCCAGCCTCGGCGCTGCCCAGCCGCAGCGAGACCGCCGCCATGAAAAGGGCCAGCACCAGGCCGGCGCCGACGTAATACGGCAGGCCGCGCGGTGGGCTGAGCGGCTCCTTGCGCAGCAGCAGGGCGGGCTTGAACCCCTTCAGCCGGTAGAGCGGCAGAAAGGAGAAAATCCCCACCGCCAGGACCCCGAAGACCGCCCCCTCGGCCGCCGCCCGCCACGGCAGGGTGTAGACCAGGCCTGCGGGCAGCAGGTCCGCGAAGAGCAACGGCATTAACGGCTGCAAGGCCAGGCCGAGGGCGATGCCGGCGCCGGTGCCGGCCGCACCGAGTACGGCCACCATGGCCAGGAAGTGGCGGAAGATGAAACCGCCGCTGGCCCCCAGGGTTTTGATGATGGCGATGGTGGCGATGTTTTCGCGGATCAGGGCGCTCAGGCTGCTGTAGATCCCGAAGCCCGCCAGCATCAGGGTGAAGATCCCGATCAGATTGAGGAAAAAGATCAGGTTGTCAAAAAAACGTTTGACCCGCGAGGGCGCCGAGCGGAAGGTCTCCACGCGCTCCTGACCGGCGGGGATCCGGCTGCGCAGCTCGGCCGCGACCTTCTCGGCGTCGGCGTCGGGCCCGAGCTTGAGCAGCAGGCGGTGGGACACCCGGCTGCCCTTCTGGACCAGGTCGAGGGCCGCCAGGTCCGCCAGGGCGACGAACACCCGGGGGCCCAGGGCGAAGAAGTTCACCGGGCGGTCGGGTTCTGAGAGCACCACGTCGCCGATGGTGAGGGTGGCCTCGCCCACCTGGAGGGGGTCCCCGATTTTGAGCTGCAGGCGGTCCAGCAGGGTCTGTTCGACGATCACCACGCCGGGGCTGAGCGCGTCTTCCAAGGCGCCCCCGGACCGCAGGCCGACCTCGCCGTAGAACGGGTAGCCCGGGCCGACCACCTTGATCTCGGCCAGGAGCGAGGCCTCGTCGCCCACGGTGCGCACCACCGTGTAGAACTCGTAGACTTCGGCCGCGGCGGCCCCCTCCGCGCGCGCCAGGTCGGCCACCGCGGCGGCCAGGGGTCCGGAGATCGAAAAGCGGGACGTGACGATCACGTCGGCACCCTGCAGCTTGCGCAGATCCTGCAGAAGAGCGCCCCGGATGTTTTCGAAAAAACCGCCCAGGGCCACCAGGGTCACCAGCGACAGGGCCGCGCAGAGCACAAAGACCGTCGCCTGCCGGCGCGATCGGACCAGCTGACGCCAGACGAAGCGCTTATTGAGCATCGGAGGGCTCCGGGTCGGGTGTCGGCAGGATGCGCCCGTCCTGAAGGGTGATGCGGCGGTCGGCCACCCGGGCGATGGCCGCGCTGTGGGTCGCCAGCACCAGGGTGGTGTGCTGCTCCTGCTGGAGGGTCTGCAGCAGTGCGAGAATCGCCTGGCTGTTGCGGGAGTCGAGGTTGCCGGTGGGCTCGTCGGCAAACACGATCCGGGGATGGTTGATCAGCGCCCGGCAGAGGGCCACCCGCTGCTTCTCCCCGCCCGAGAGCTGCTGGGGCAGGCTGTCCAGGCGCTCGGCCAGCCCCACCCGTCGCAGCAGGGCGCGGGCCCGCTCATCGGCCTGGCGGTCGCCCTTGAGTTCGGCCGGGAACATCACGTTTTCCAGCGCGCTGAGGGACGGCACCAGATGAAAGGCCTGGAAGACGAAGCCGATGGTGCGGTTGCGCAAGGGCGCCAGGTCGTCCTCGGGCAGGTCGGTGATGTCGCTGTCGGCGATGCGGATGCGGCCGCTGGTGGGCCGGTCGATCCCCGAGAGCAGGCTCAGCAGGGTGGACTTGCCGCTGCCGCTGGCGCCCGTGATCACGAGAAACTCCCCGTCGCGAACCGCCAGCGACACATCGTCCAGGACGCGGATTTCGCGACTGTCGATGCGGTAGGTCTTGGTGAGATTGAAGGCTTCGAGCACGGTCATGGACACATCTCCGGGGGTGAGGGTTGCAAACCCAGCGTTAAATCTAACGCCGCACGAAAGGGTTTGCAAGCCGCCCGCGGCAGCATCCGCCGGGGGGGCTTAAAAGAGGGGACGAAACCCTCGATCGCCTCCGACCGCCTGCGAGCCTATGGCCCGGAGATATCGATCCACAGATAGCGGTAGCCGTCGAGGATCAGGTCGTCTCTCGCGGGCAGGACGCGCTGGCTCAACAGCTCGACGCAGTCCGTTGTCATCCCCGCGGCCGACAATGTGGCGGCCGTCACCACCTGTTCGAATTCCGAAAAATTGTTGATCACCAGCAGGCGGTGGGCGCCGTCGCTGCGCTGGTAGGCGAAAAGATGCGGATTGGGCAGGTCCACCAGCGCCATCCCGCCGTTGCGCAGCGCCGGCATCTGCTTGCGGAGCTTGAAAAATTTGGCCATCTCGTGGAAAAACCGCCACTCCAGGGTGTCGCCATCGGTCAGATCGTCGGCGGCCGCCCAGCGTTTTTTGGAGCGGTGCACCCACCGGCTGTCGTTGACCTTGTCCGGCTCGGACAGGAAGGTGTAGTCGTTCAACATCCCGTATTCATCGCCCGCGTAAAGCAGCGGAATCCCCCCGACGCTGACCATGATGCTGCGCAGCATGTTGATCCGGCGCACGGCCAGCTCGATCAGGGCGTTGTCCTCGGTCTCCAGGGCCGCTTCCAGGCCGGCCAGGGAGGAGAGCGTGCCGGATATGCGCAGGTCGCCGTTGTTCGGGTTGAACTGGAACGGCACCCCGCGGGCGAAGGAGCCCGGGAAGCGGCCGGTGTAAAAGTCGTTCAGGAACTTGCGGTGCGCCCGGGGGTCGAATCCCACCTGCCAGGCGTCGTCGTCGTCGAAGGTCCAGCCGATATCGTCGTGGCAGCGCAGGTAGTTGACCCACGAGCAGCCCTGGGGAATTCGCTGGCGGTTGCGCAGGGAATGGATCAGGAGCTTCGTCTCGCGGGTGGCCAGCGCCTCCCACAGCAGCGACATCAGCAGCGGGTTGTAGGAAAGCTGGCACTCGTGCAGGTGGACGTACTTGACGACCTCGTCGGGGTGGACGATGGCCTCGGACTTGAAAACCATGCTGGGGGCGGCAATCCGGGTCATGGCGTTGAAGGCCTGGATGATGGTGTGGGCCTCGGGCTGGTTCTCGCAATTGGTTCCCAGCCGTTTCCAGATGAAGGCCACGGCGTCCAGGCGCAGCACCTCGACCCCCTGGTTGGCCAGAAAAAGCATCTCCTCGGCCATGGCCCGCAGCACGGCGGGATTGGCGTAGTTCAAATCCCACTGGTAGCTGTTGAAGGTGGTCCAGACCCAGCGCCTCAAATCGTCGTTCCAGGTGAAGCTGCCCTGGCGGACGGTGGGAAAGATGTCCCGCAAATGGGCCTGATAGCGATCCACCAGGCCGCGGTCGGTGAAGGTCAGGTAGTAGTCCAGAAAGTTTGGGTCGCCGGCCTTGGCCCGGCGGGCCCAGGCATGTTCGTCGGAGGTGTGATTGAAGACGAAATCCAACACCAGACTGATGCCCCGTTCGCGCAGCGCCGTCGCCAGGCGGGAAAGATCCTCCATGGTGCCGAGATCCGGGTTGACGGACCGGTAGTCGCTGACCGCGTAGCCGCCGTCGTTCTCCCCATGGGGCACCGCGAACAGGGGCATCAGGTGC
>JASFIY010000033.1:0-9590 GCA_050122415.1 Desulfobacteraceae bacterium | reverse complement strand
GCAGGTGTTTTTCGCCCAGCCACAGGAAACGGGGGTCCGGGCAGATTTGAAACGGTTTGGCCTCCAACCGGTAATGCGATCGATACATGGCACGGCTCTGAACGGCTGAGGACGGGTCAGGGCGCCTCGGGGCCCTGACCTGTTGGCGCAGCCCGTGGGTGTTGCACAGCTTACCGCTGTATCGGACGAAGCGGCCCGGTGCTATAGAATTTTGCCGAATTCCGGAGGTTTGGGAGGCGCTCAGACCAGAAACAACGGCAACCGGCGCCGGGGCTCAGCCCATGAGCAGCAGCCCCATCAGCAGCCCGTCGGGGGCGTTTTGGGGGTCACTGGCGGAGGTCAGCGGCTGCATCGGCCACCCGGCGTCCCGGGCCAGTTGGAAGGCGTCGATCCCGGCCCCCGAAAGGGACGGGCGGGCCGCCCGCGGGTAGCGGCAGTCGAAGGGCGCCTGCAGCGCCGGGCAGGCCGTTTGCCCGCGGCAGAAAAGGGGCTTGCAGGACCCCGCGCCGAAGCCCATGCAGTGCGAGAACCCCCGGCGCCGGGCGTAGCGCTCCAGGGCCGCTGCGATGATGTGGATTTTGCGGGCGACCGGGTGGTGGCGGTCGGTCAGCAGGCGGGCGGCGGGAACATCGATCTTGAAGACCAGGGCGTGGGCAAAGCGCCCCATTTGCCTGCGCAACTGGTCCGGGCGGATGCTGTGGGGCGGGCAGTTGCGGCTTTGGCCGAAAGCGGGGCAGCGCGGGGTGCGGCAGAACGCCGCCAGCCGGTCCTGGATGGACACCGCGGCGACCGCCAGGAGGACGGCATCCGTGGCCCCCAGGGCCACCGCCCGGCGGGCGACCTCGGCCGCTAGACCGGCCGGGCGGGCGCTCACTTCTCCTCCCGGCATTTTTCGAGCCGGGCGGCCCGTTGGGTCGGCATGCCGTTGATGGGCAAGGCGGCGGCGGCGTACCGGCGGTCCAAGACCGGGGTGGCCGCCGCCTGGAGGGGGGTCTGGTGCCCCAGTCGTCGGTAGCTGGGATCCCCCGCGCCTTTCAAAAGGATCAGAATGCACTTTGCGGCCATGGGCCTCCTCGGGGTCAAAGCGTGTCGTCAACCCATAAACCAAATCCCGGCCCGCTGCAAACTGATGGGTTCCCTGAGATTTGCGCGCCGTAACTTGGCCTTTTTTCGACACCGTCTGGTTTTTGACTTTTTACCGGTTCATCAAATTTGGGTGGGGTTACAAAAATGATATTTCAAATTTATGTCAAGCGTCATGCACGTGCACACGACGGTCTTCGCCCTCAGCACTGCCGGGGTGTTTGAATGAAAATTGCCCGCTACTTCAAGAAGCCGACCCTGACCAGCCTCTCCCGTACCTGCGGCTGAGCGGCCAAACTCAGCCCGGTCGGGCTGGCGGAGATGCTCCAGGGGTTTGCGCCCCCGGGGGACCCCAACGTTCTGGTGGGCTTTGAAACCAGCGATGACGCCGGTGTATACCGCTTAAACCCCGAGCAGGCGCTGATCACCACCGCCGACTTTATCACCCCGCCCGTGGACGACCCCTTCCTTTTCGGCCAGGTGGCCGCCGCCAACGCCTTGAGCGATGTCTACGCCATGGGCGGCCGTCCCCTGACCTGCATCAACCTGGCGGGCTTCCCGGCCCGCAGGCTGCCTCCGGACACCCTCCAAAAGATCATTGCCGGGGCGCTCAGCAAGATCACCGAGGCGGGCGCGGTCATGATCGGCGGCCACACCACCGAGGACCAGGAGCCCAAATTCGGTCTTGCGGTTACCGGCCTCGTCCACCCCGATCGCATCTGGCGCAACTCCACTGCCAGGGCCGGCGATCGCCTGGTTTTGACCAAACCCGTCGGCAGCGGGGTCCTTTTCAACGCCAATTTGAAGCGCCGGGTATCCCCGGAGGCGATGGCGGCCTGCCTGGCGGCGATCACCGCCTTGAACAAAACGGCCGCCGAGGTGCTGCAGCGCTTCGAGGTCAGCGCGGCGACGGATGTCACCGGCTTTGGGTTGGCCGGACACGGCCTGGAGATGGCCCGTGGGTCGGGGGTGTCCCTGGAGATCGGACTGGGGGCGGTTCCGGTTATGGCCGAAGCCCTTGAGATGTATCGCAAGGGCGTGACCACCGGGGCCAATCGGGCCAACCGTCAGCTGGCGGGAGAGCATCTCCGATTTGAAAAACCGGCGCCCGAATGGCAGCAGGAAATCGTCATGGACCCGCAGACCAGCGGCGGACTGCTGGCGGCGGTGCGGGCCGACCAGGCCGAGGCCGTGCTGGCCGAACTGCACCACCGGGGGGTGAAGGGGGCGCGCTTGATCGGATGGGTGAAACCCCGCGCCGATGCCTATCTGGTATTCGGCTGAAGGCCCCGGAGGGGGGCCGTGAGGGCAGCACACCGGCCCCTCCGCGTTCTATGGCAGCCCCGAACGGCTGCT
This sequence comes from Desulfobacteraceae bacterium, assembly GCA_050122415.1. Taxonomy (GTDB): domain Bacteria; phylum Desulfobacterota; class Desulfobacteria; order Desulfobacterales; family JAABRJ01; genus JAABRJ01. Next base: position 7,151 of record JASFIY010000033.1, on the reverse strand, counting down.
GCGCGGGCCCCGTGGGGCCGTTTGGGTGCCTCAGACGCTGAACTGGGGAAGGTTTGAGGTCATGAAACCCGATTGGCGGTTCATGCCAAAGGCTGTCGGCCGGCTGCCGGCGACCAGCTGCTGTTTGGCCAGCTCGGCGATGTGTTGGAGTTCCTTGAACGCTGCAATCATCTCCAGGCGGGCGTTTTGAATGCGCTCCAAGTTGTTGGTCTTCAGCTCGGCCATATAGCGGCGGTGACTGGTGGCATAGCGCTTGGACATTGATTCGATATCCTGCAGACCACCGCTGAGATCAGTGCCGGTACCCATTTGGGCTCCCTCCTCTTTTATGGTTGCATCACCCGGTCCATAAAAAAAAAGCCGCGTCACCACATGTTGTTGGCAACCCGGCTATCTCCTGGGAGACCCGCAGCTTTCCGCCCCTGCATCACTACAGGTTCGGCTTTAACATACGCTTCATAAATTCAATTTGGGTGACATCTGTGGGCGATGGGACACATACAGTGTCGACAGCTCTGAAGCAATTACAATGCCAGGGTCTTTGCAGGTCCCGGCCGGTGGGGGAGGCAAGCGCCAGCGGCGCGTGGGGTTTTTTAAATAATCAATATTTCAAATAGTTAAGGGGTAAGCGCTTTTTGTCTCGGATAAGGGGGTCCCGACCTTTGGGTCGATGGCTGTCATCTTTTTTGTTCACCGATGGGACCACAAAACCATACGGTTGAACATCCGGGCTTTACCGCGGCGGGGATCTCCGCCGGAGGATGGGTGGTCACCCGAGGGATGGTCAAGGCCGCCGGCGGTCGGTCAGGCCGTCGGGACGGCGGCGGACGCCCCGGACCGGAATTGGGCCAGTTTGCGGTCCTGGAAATGACCCAGGGTGATCCGCAGCCCCTCGCCGCGGCGATGGGCCAGACGCAGCCAGTTGGCGATTTCAGCCTGCAAAACCTCCTCGCCCACCCCCTTGGCGGTGCCGGCGGCGGCCACGGGGTGATCCACCCGGCCGGAATTGATGAAGGTCCATTGGCCGTCGCGGTGGGCCACCACGCCGGTATGGCCGCGGGTCGGTGTGGAAAAGGAGAGGAGCTGACCGGCCGCCAGGTGGGGCGCCATGGCGGCATAGACCGCGCCGGCGGTTTCAGCCGCGGCAGCGGGGGGGGTGAGCGCGGTGGTGAAGACCGTTTCCCCCGAAGCCCGGATGAGCCCTTCGCCGTTTAGGAAGGCATTGGCCGGCCGCCCGTCGGCAAGCGCCATTTCCAGCAGCCTGGATTTCAGGCCGTCGGCGCCGTGATACCGGACCCCCATTTTTTTCAGTCCCTGAACGACGAGTTCGTAGCAATCCATCTCGGCATACGGCCGTCCGATGTAGGGCCGCAGCGCCTGAACCAGTTCCTCGGAAATGCGGGCCTCCGGGGGGGACAGGGCCGCGGCCGCGCGTCGGTTTGCCGCCGGCTGGGCCGCTTTCGGCGCCTCGGCAAGCCGCCGGTTCGGGGCGGCAGCTTCCGCCGCGGCCCAGGTGATCTCGCGGGTGTCCGGGTTCAGCCAGATGCGGGTGCCGGCTCGCAGGCGCTCAAAGCCTTTGCCCCGGTTGGCCTCGGCGTGGATGATGGGCCAGCAGTGGCTGCCGTAGCGGGGGTGGCGGATCAGGAGGTGGGAGACGGTCGGGAGTTCCCTGCTGATGGTACCCAGGGGCACCAATTGGGGGGGGCGGCCCTCCGCGCCGCTGCCGGCATCCAGCCGGTCTGCGAGGACAGCGGCGAAGCGCGTCGGATCCACGGTGCTGCCGACCACCGCGCTTGCGGGTGGCGTGCTTTCGGCTCGGATGGACTTCAAGTGCATGTTTTTCACGTCCGTCAACTTTGATTTTGCGGCGGCCCCCGCACACCGGGCGTCGGATCGGCCCCGAAGCATCTTAGCAAAAGGGGTGCCGAACGTGGCGGATAGGCTTTGCCCGCGCCGCCGCCCGCCGGCCGTCGGCCGGGGCGGGCCTCGGCGTCGGTTGACGTCAAAACCGTCGGGGTCGACCGTCAAAAACCCCACACCCCAGCCGCCGGCAATATCCGGCGAGGCTGCTTTACTGGCGGCAATCAGTGCTTATCATACGGTCTACTCAACTTTACCCGCTGAACACAGGGAGGCCAACATGATGTATTCCAAGACGGTCATGGACCATTTCAGAAATCCACGCAACGTCGGCGTGATCGAGGATGCGGACGGCGTCGGCGAAGTCGGCAACCCCCTCTGCGGGGACATGATGACCATTTACCTCAAAATTCAGGATGAGCACATAGCGGACATCAAGTTTCAAACTTTTGGCTGCGGTTCGGCCATCGCGGTTTCCAGCATGCTGACCGAAATCGCCAAAGGCAAATCCCTGGACGATGCCAGGCAGATCACCAACAAAGACGTTGCCAAGGCCCTGGAAGGGCTCCCCAAGAACAAGCTGCACTGCTCAAACCTCGGGGCCGACGCTCTGCAGGCGGCCATTCGGGATTTCGAAGACCGCAAGGCAGGGCGCAAACGGGAAGAGCCGATCCCCAGGGAAAAACACGAAAACGAGCACATCCACGGAAAGAATTGCTACTGCCCGTACTGCGACATTGAAATCCAGGAGGGCGTGACCTTTTGCGAGGCATGTCAGCACAACCTGGAAGAGGAGCACTGACGGGGCAGGAGCACATCCAGACAGGCCGGTTCAGAGCTTTGTCGAGCGCTGTTCATAGCGAGGAAGGGTACTGCGATGAATGTCATTAACTTTGATCACATATCGTCGAACCAGATTCTGCCGGAAGTCCAGGAGGCCATGATCGCAGCCATTCGCAAAGGCTATCACAACCCCTCCAGTCAGCATACGGCCGGCGAAACGGCGCTTGAAGCGCTGGAGCGGGCCCGCAGCGCGGTCGCCGCCCTGGTCAACGCCGGTGAGGCCAAAGAGGTTGTCTTCACTTCGGGCGGCACGGAGTCCGTCAACCACGCCATCAAGGGGGTGGCCCAGGCCAATGCGGACAAAGGCAACCATATCGTCATCTCCAACATCGAGCACAACGCGGTCATTCGCAGCGTGAAAAGGCTCAAAGCGCAGGGGTTTCGCGTGACCTCGGTCTCAGTCGACGAATCGGGGCGCGTCAATCCGGAGGATATCGCCAAGGCCATCACCGACAAGACCGTCCTGGTTTCGGTCATGCACAGCAACAACGAAACCGGCACCTGCCAGCCCATCGCGGAGATCGCCCGGGTCGTCAAAGCCCGCAACATCATCTTCCACACCGACGCCGTCGATTCGGTGGGCATGGTGCCCGTCGATGTTCAGGAGTTGGGGGTTGACCTGCTGAGCTTCGCCGCCAACACCTTTTACGGCCCCACAGGCGTCGGTGGACTCTATATCCGGCGCGGAACGCGCATTTGGCCGCTCCTGGAGGGGGGAGTCCAGGAGCACAACAAACGGGCCGGCACGGAGAACCTGATCGGCATCATCGGGGCCGGCGTCGCCGCGGAAGCCGCGCGGCGCGACATGCACCTGCGGATCCAGCACCTGAGCGGCCTGCGCGATAAGCTGGTCGCCGATCTGCCCGCCTACATCGACGATTACATCATCAACACCAATCTGGCGCACAGTCTGCCGCACCTGCTGTCGGTGTCCATCAAGTACATCGAGGGCGAGAGCGTCGTGCTGATGCTGGATGACGAGAACTTCGCGGTCTCGACCCGCTCGGCGTGCGCCACCGGTTCGCTGCGGGCCTCCCACGTGCTGCTATCAATCGGGCTCAGCCACGCCGATGCCCAGGGGACGCTGGTGATCGCATTCGGCGTCGAAAACACCCCGGAGGAGGTGAACCGCTTCCTGGGGGCCCTCAAAAAGGTCGTCACCTCGTTGCGCCACATCTCCCCGCTGTATCAGAAGGTCGCCAGCGCCGCCTCCGCCTGAACTCCGGCCCTCAGATATGCCAAAGGCCGTTTGGAAAGCCCCCGGCAGGGGCCGCCCAAACGGCCTTTGATTTTTCACCGGCTCATCGTTTTTGGCTGGTGCGGGCCGCTGTCCCGCGATGGCCTTGGCGCTATGAGGTATGCTGTTTGATGAGCTTGTGGACGGTCTGACCGCACCAGCGGCCTTTGCCGGAGAAGGTCGGGATGTCGTTTTCGGTCAGGTGCGCGGCGATGGCCGAAAAACTCAGGCCGTTTTCCCGCAGGGACCGGATGGCGGCCAGGACGGTTTCCCGGTCGGTTCCCGAGGCTGAGGCCGCCTGGGGTGCGAGGGACAACAGGGCCGGGGGCAGAAAGGGTGCAAGGGTCGGGTTGGTACGGGGGTCCACCTGCTGGAGATCGACCAGCTTCGCCAGACTCACCGCGATCTGTTCCAGCGCATCGGCTTTGCGGGCTTCCGCAGCCGCCCGCTGGACCCGGGCATCGATCAACTGGTTCTGGCTTTCGGTCAGCCTCTCCAGGTTTTTTTTAATTTCAGGCAACCATTCGCCCAACAGCTGGGTCAACTGGCTGTGGTCCGGGCTCTGGCGGTTGTGGCCGTAGCGGGAGTCTTTGGGCCGGCGGCGGTCTGCCGGGTTGAACTGGTTGCCGTTGTAATTCCGGCGGTTTTTGTCGTTTCTTTTGTCCATTGTGTTGCGCAGCGAATGAAGAAAATCATTCATCATGGTCTCCTATGGGGTCGCGGTAGTCGATAATTCCACAGGATGCGGAATTATTTTTTCCGGGGCCCTCAAACCCCGGTTCAACCCGCTGGCCAGCATCCGGGGAAGGAAAGACGCGTGGGCTTGCGGTGTCGCGTTGTGAATCGGCCTGTTAAATTCAAATTGTCAAACAAACTCCCAAACTTCAAGAAAAATAGGGCGGGTTGTAAAAAAAAAATAATATACCTGAGCAGGCGCTTTTTTCCGGCCGCCGCAAAGGTCCGGGGGCCGCGGGAAAACCGCGTGCCGCCAATAGGGTTGAGTTCTGAATCCCCGCCTGGCAATGCTGTCGTTGCGGGTAGCGGCCGGGGCGGCCAGATGGCTGTCATGACGGCTGATGGGTTTCATATCGGCCGCGTCGCCAGGGAGCTTAACGGCAAACCGGGGAAGGCGGCGGGGCGAAGGGCGGCAGGGGTGCGGCGCTCGGCAGGCGGGGGCGGCAACCGCCGTGGGGGTGGACAAGACCGTCGGCGGTCGGCTGACGGGAAAACCCGGGCCGCGGCACCCGCCAAAATTCCCCCGAAGGGGCGCCCCGGCCGGTTGGCGGGGGCGCCGGTTTGATTTCAATCGCCTGGGGGTGCCGGCTGGGCGCCCATCAGGCGGTGAGGCTGAACTTGTCGGCGATGACGTTGTAGTAGGAGTACTCGGAGACCGACCCCCAGACGCCGATTTGGGCCTGGAATTTCTTGAAAGCCTCGTGCACCTTGCGCGACTGGGCGTCCTTGTCGGCTTCCTCTTCCAGGACTTCCTTGGCGATCTTGCGCAGGTCGTTCATCAACGGCTCGGGGAAGCTCACCAAGTTGACCTTGTGCTCGCGGATCAGGGTTTCCAGCGCGGCGCCGTTGCCGGCCTCGGCCTCGCAGAGGCTCCAGAGGTTGGTTTCCATGGCCACCGCGTCCAGCAGCGTCTGGAGGTCCTTGGGCAGGGACTCGTAGGCCTGCTTGTTGAAAATCACTTCGAGGGTCGTGCCGGGCTCGTGCCAGCCAGGGTAGTAATAGTACGGGGCGGCCTTGTAGAACCCGGCGCGCAGGTCCAGCAGGGGGCCAACCCACTCGGTGGCGTCGATGACCCCGCGCTCCAGCGAGGTGAAAATCTCGCCTCCCGGCAGCAGCACGACGGTTGTGCCGGCCTTGGCCACGACCTTGCCGCCCAGTCCCGGGATCCGCATCTTGAGGCCATTGAAGTCCTCGATGGTGTTCATCTTCTTGCGGAACCAGCCGCCCATCTGGACGCCGGTATTGCCCTGGGGGCGGGGGACGACGTTAAACGGCGCGTAGGTCTCCTCCCACAACTGGAGCCCGCCGGCGCTGTAGAACCAGGTGTTGTTGCCCTGGGGGTTGAGGCCGAAGGGCACCGAGGAGAACCACTGCGCCGCGGGTGTCTTGCCGGCCCAGTAGTAAGAGGCCCCGCTGCCCACTTCAACTGTTCCATCAGAAACGGCGTCGAACACACCCAATGCGGGAACCAGTTCACCCGCTGCAAACACCTCGATCTTAATCCGCCCTTCGGAGGCTTCTTCCACCCGTTTGGCAAATCTTTCCGCGCCGGTTTGCAAAACCGGCAAATTGGGGGGCCAGGTAGTAACCATTTTCCATTGAAAAGTTTTTTTAGTAATGACAGCAGGTGCTTCAGCTTTCTCTTCCTTTTTCTCACAGCCGATCAAACCGGCAGTGGCCGCTGCAGCTGTTACGGCTGCTAAACCCGATTTCAAGATAAAATCTCTTCTTTTAATCATAACCTTTCCCCTTTCGTGTGTATGGTTAAACCCAATTCAAACGCGTCAGCCCTGACTGTCGACAGTTTCGAAAACTAATTGAGAATGGCTATAAAATCAAGAAGAAACAAAACGAAATTCCATGAATGAATCCGATTCAAAAATTGGAGCCTTGCCGTTTGATGTCAGATGGCCGCTTGCAGGTCTTGCCGAGGCCCTAACCACCAAAAATGACTTTGGGCAGCCACGTCACGAGCTCCGGGAAAAATACCACGATCAACAGGCCAATCAGCTGAAAGAGGACAAACGGGATGATGCCGCGGTAGATGTTGCCGGTTGAGATTTCCGGCGGGGTCACCGCCTTGAGGTAGAACAGGGAGAAACCAAACGGCGGCGTCATGAAAGAGGTCTGCAGGTTGACGGCGATCAGGATGCAGAACCAGATCGGGTCGAAGCCGAACTCGATCATGATGGGGGCCAGAACCGGCACGTGGATGAAGGTGATCTCGATAAAGTCCAGGAAAAAACCGATCACGAAGATCAGGCCCATGACGAACGCCAGGACGAACCACTTGCCGTGATCCTCGGCGATGCCGCCCAGGAAACCCCGCACCAGATGATCCCCGCCCATGCCGCGGAACACCAGGCCGAAGGCGGCCGCGCCCACCAGGATGATGAACACCATGCAGGTCAGCTTGAGGGTGGTGTCCATCACCTCCTGAAGCATGGCGAGGTTGAACTTGCGGTTGGCGAGGGTC
>JASFIY010000032.1:0-9622 GCA_050122415.1 Desulfobacteraceae bacterium | reverse complement strand
TGGTGGCGGGACAGGGCCCGTCGGGGCCGTTGACGAAAAAACGCGGCTGACCGCCGGCCTTGGCCAGCAGGCCCACCGGCTTGTCGAGGAAATGGCAGGTGGCCGGGCGCATGGCGTCCAGCTGCGCGCCAAGCGCCTGCATTTCCGCGAAGCTGTAGTGCGGCCGGCCCTTGTCGCTTTTGCGGCGGCTGGGCCGGCTGGTGGGCGCCCGGTAGATCCTGGCGGTGATCAGCGGGTTGACCAAAAGATGGGCGGTGCGGTTCACGATCTCCAGGTAGATCCGGATGCCGCGGGTCTTGATGGGGTCCAGGATCGTGGCCGGCAGGTGGCCGCCCAGTTCAAAGCCGCTTTGCAGCACCACGTAGTGCTCGTTGAGGTACATCGAGCAGGTGGTGATGACCCCTTCGCCGGCCGGGATTTTGAGCGCGCTCACGGACCGGCGGACCTGGTGGCGGCCGAGGATTTCGCGGCCGTTGTCCTTGATCAGGATGCGCCCCAGCACCTCGCGGCCGATGGGCTCCTTCAGCTCGCAGACCACCCGGTGGGGGGCGATCACGATGCTGCCGTCGCTGGAAATCGAGGTCGAGGCCGGCAGCTTCAGGGCCGAATCCTCGATGGCCGCCAGCACCTGGTCGGAGGTCATCAGGGCGTCGGGGTCGCAGTAGACCAGGCGGCCCACCGGCAACCCGGCCGTGAAAAAATCGCGCAGCAGATCGAGCCCCGGGTAGCCGGCGATCACCTGGGTGGCGGTCAGATCGAGAACGGCCGTGCGCCCCTCCAGGCAATCGGCGGTGAGCGCCGGCCCCTTGATCTGCACCCCCAGGCGGGCGATGCGCGAGCGTTCGCTGAAAACCACGTCCCGGGGCTGGTGCCGGATGCATTCGATCAGACGGTCGGATAGCTTGAAGGCGGCCTGGAAGCGGATCTGCCGGCCGTTTGACTCCGAGACCCGCGTGATCAGGCCGTCGGGGGTCTGCAGCAGGCCGCGGAAAAGCTGGGTGGGGGGTTCGGGTGTGATCATGCCCTCGTTTCTCTGGAAATGGTATCCGGGAAAAAGATATGGCGCCAACCGGCCGGGGCCGGGGCGGGGGGAACCGGCCGGCTAACTGGCGCCGGCCCCGAAGCAGCTGCCCGCCTTCTGCCAGCTGCCGGCTTTGACCCAGCGGTATTTTTCCCTGAAGAGGGTGTCGCTGCGGTGGTAGCGGCCGGTCCGGCTGCGCTCGAGGAAGCGGCTGAAGTCCCCGGGGCCGCCGTTGTACATGCCGTAGAGCAGGCCGGCGAGACGCTCGTCGGAGAGTTTGGCGGCCCGGGCCCGGTTCTTGGGGTTGCCCTCGACATACTTCGCGATGTAGAGGTCCAGCACCTCGCAGCCGGCCAGGGCGTTGTAGCGGATACTCCAGCGCAGCCGGTTGAGGTCGTAGAGTCCGCGCCAGACCCGCTCGTTGATCTGCATCAGCCCCACCGAGGAGCCGTTGTAGGAGCGCAGGTAGACGAGCTTGTCATCTTTCACGTGGTACTGCCGGAAACAGCTCTCCTGCCAGGCCGTGGCCGCCGCCAGCCGTCGAAAAAACGGGGCCCTGCGCAGCTCGCTGGGGCGCTTTTTGAGGGTCTGGCCGACCGCCGCCTCCATCAGCTTGCGAACCCGGCCGAGCAGTTGGTCGGCGGGGGCGTATGGCGCCGTCCAGCCCCTGATTTCGGTCAGGCTGTCCTGCTTGGGGGGTGCCGCCGCCCAGGCTTGGGGAAAGAAGAACATGCCCACCGGCCCCGGCGCGACAGCCGGGGGGACGGCCGGGGTCGCCGGTGGCCATCCACCCTCCAGGCCCCCGCCTTCAAAGGCCGGCCCGGGGTCCTCCAGCGGCGGCCCCAGCCCCAAGACCGTCCGCAGCTCCACATCGATTACGTCGCAATCCACCCCCTCCGCGTCGGGCTCGCAGCCCAGCAGGCGTATCAGATGCATCAACCCCGCCCGGCTGACGTCGATTCCCAGGCTCGGGCCGATCTGATCCAACGCCGTCAAAGCGTCGGAGGCCGTGAAGAAGGCCAGGTAACCCAGCAGCGAGGACGACGACCCCGTGCTCAGGGCGCGTCTGAACACCGCCGCCAGCTGCTGCCAGGCCCAGGCGAACTGGTCACGCACGAAATCCGGCGCCAGGGCATTTTCGACCAGCCCCTGACTGAAGGCGTGCCGGGTGGTCAGCAGGACGTCCAGCAGCACCTGGCGGTCGGCCTCCGGGAGCTCCCGCCCCGCCAGCGCTCTGAGGATTTGGGCGAGGTAGGCGTCCCAAACCTCCCAGTGCGCGCTGAACCCTGCCAGTTCGGCCTCGGACAGCGGCCGGGGGGCGCCCTCGGCGGGTTCCCCGGACGGCTCGTCGACCGCTTCCGTGACCACACCGGAGAGGGAGATCCGGACCGCCGCCGCATCGGCCGCCACGCGCGTCGCCCGCAGACTGGCGGCCAGGTCCCGGGCGCGGAGCCCGTCCTCGGCGGGGAAGAGCTCCGCCAGAAAGGCCTTGAGCTCCGCCACCGGGGGGGCCAGATCGACCCGGATATCCTCCAGGCGCCGGTAAACGTGGGTTTGGACCACATCCCAGACCAGACCCACCAGCCGGGCCGGCTGTCGCTGGCGATCCAGCACCTGGGAGCCCACGGTGTCGAAGGCGAGCGTCCAGCCGCCGGGCTCCATCCGCGGCCGCTGGTGCAGCACCAGGATCCCCTCCCAGTCGACCGGCGCCAGGCAGGCATCCCCTATTGCGGCCCCCAGACGGAGCGACACCCGGAATTCGGACCGGATCAGCCCGTTTTCCCCGCTGTAGGCCGGCGGCGAGACCACGATCCTGCGGCAGCCGCGGCTTTCATCGAGCACCACGAGATTTTCGGCCGGGCCGCCGAAAGTCGTGGCCACCACCAGGGCGCGCAGCAGGGGGTAGTCGATGGTGATCGGCAGCGCCACCGTCTTTGCCTGGGCGCCGAGCGGCAGCACCCCCCAGGAGACGAGCAGGGCGATCAGAAACCAGAACAGGCGGCGTTTGGGCGACATGGGCTGTGGCTCCTGGGTGCAAGGGCCTGATGGCGGGAGCTGGCGAAGGTGTGCCGTTTGCCCATGACCTAGCAGAAAGCGGCGGGGTTTGCAACCGCGATGTCGCTCCCGGCCGGGGATTTGGACCGGACTGCGAGGGCAAGGCTGACGGGGTGGGGGGTGTCAGGCGGTGTCGGCTGAAGGGAATGCCGGCCCCGGCGTGACCGCGATCTGCCACGCGCCTTGCTCCAGGGGCCGGGCCGTAATGGCGGCACCCAGGAAGTGGCCGATGACGGCGATGTTGGTGCGGGTGTGGCGCGAGGGCTCAAGCGTGTGGAATGACCCGCCGCCGGCCAGGGCCATGGGCAGGAGCAGTTGATCGGCCAAGCGGCGGCCCACCGGCACACCCGCGGCCAGGTAGCCCAGGACCTCCTCGGCGGCGGCCCGGGCGACGCTTTCGGCCGGGCGCCCGCGCGCACCGAAGGCGCTGAAGACCTCGCTGACGTGCTCGGAGTGCACGGCCACCAGCACGGCGTTGCCGGGTCCACAGCCCGGGCACTCGCGGATCGCCACGTCTTCGGCCGCAAGCGGCAAAAGATCCGCCAGCGCCGCGGCCTCGCGCTCCGCAATCCGGCGCGGCAGGTCGGCCACGATGGCGGCGCCCCGCAGCCGCAACAATTTGCCGCGTTCCGTCAGGACAAGCGGTCGCAGCCGGGCCACCGGGGTGACGCGGGCGGTGAAGCGCCCGCCGCCGGCCGGGAAAAACCCCGGTCGATCCAGCGCGACGGTCACCTGCGGCCCCATCCGGCCGAGCAGCGGCAGGAAGGCCTTCTCCAGGAAATCAAAGGGCGGGGCGAACGGGTTGTGGGTGCCGCCCTCCAGAACCACCGTCGAGGGCCCGCCGGCCAGCACCAGGGCGGGCAGAACGGCCTGCAGCACCAGGGTGGCGCTGCCGGCCGAGCCCACGGCAAAGCGGAAATCGCCGGGCTTCACCGCCTCCGGTACGAAGGTCAGCTGCTGGGAACCGATGGTCCCCCCGGCCACCCGAGCCGAGCCCACCGCGGTGGCCGCGTGCACCGCCGCCGCATGCTGCCGCATGAGACCGGGGCGCTGCCGCCCGGCCCGAATGCGCCGGATCTCGAAGGCCTGCCCGGTCACCAGCGAGAGGGCCAGTGCGCTGCGCAGCACCTGGCCGCCGCCCTCCCCCTGGGCCCCATCGATCTGCAGCATCGGCGCTTCTCCCGGATGCCGGCCGCCCTCTGTTGCCGCCGGCGTCACCCCCTGGCCGCGACCTGCTCCGCAAGGCAGCCGCGGCAGACCTGCCGGCCGTCGACGATTTGCAGTTTGGAGGCCATGGTCGGCTCGCCGCAGCGGGCGCAGGACAGGGACTGGTCGATCCGGGCCCTGGGCGGCGGCGCCATGGTCACCGGCGAGAGCTTGAAGAGCCGCTCCTCGGGCATCTCCAGCAACTCCCGGCTGCGCTGCAGGTGCAGCGCTTCGAAGCGCTGCCGTTCGCCGTCGCCGGCTTCGCCGCGGATGACCTTCTGCAGCAGGGCGAAGTGCGCCTCGTCGGGGGCGAAGGCGCCCGGGCGCATGACCACCCGCACCCCCTCTCCGCTGGTGCGGCTGAAGAGCGTCAGGGCCATCTTGCCGTAATCCTTGTGGATGAAATTGCCCTTGCCGAAGGTGCAGCCGGTCAGCACCTGGACCGCATCGGCCGAGCAGGCGTCGGTCTCCACCACGGCCACCAGTTCCTCATCGGCCGAGCGGTTTTCACGCAGCCAGGCCATGGCCGCCGCCGCCGCCCGAAAGCCGATCGAAAGCCCCGGGCAGACGTGGCCGTGAAAGGCCGCGCAGCGCTTGAAATCCTCACCCTGCATGATGGTGTCTGCGTTCATGGCGATTCTCCTTGATAAATCACGGGGTCTTGTCCGCGGCGTCGTCGGCCAGATCCCGCTGGATCTGCAGCAGCCAATCCGGGAAACGGGGGTTTTCGACGCCGTGGTAGATTTCGACGTAAGGCTTGATGTCGATGATGGGGCTGCCGTCGACCGCCTCCAGGGACTGGACCCGAAGGATGTTTTCCGCCCGCCCCAGCAGGGGCACGGTGGAGATCAGCACCGGGTTGGGCCGGGCCGGGCTGCGGGTGGCGAAAATCCCCTGCAGCGGCAGGTCCTTGCGCCCCATGGGGTGCACCCGTCGCAGCTTGCGGCGCTCCGGGGCCACCAGGTGCGGCCAGTAGAGCACCACGATGTGCGAAAAGGCCTCGATGCCGTCCAGGATCCCCTCCAGGCGCGGGTCGATGACCAGCTCCGAGACCAGGTCCTTGAGTTGCCGGTGCTGCTCACGGATCTTCTCCAGGCGCTGCCTGAGCTCCAGGTCGCTGTTGCCGGCCCCCAGCAGCGGGGTCTTGATGGCGCTGCGCACCACGCCCACCGGCTGCAGGGATATTTCCATGTCCGCCCACTCCTCTGTCATTCGCAGCTCCTTTCCGTGCGATTTCCGCAAAAACGGGGTTTTTACGGAGCACCCCCGCCGCTCACCATCAAAATTATCATAGCGCAACCCCACGAAGAGATCCAGCGGCTCCAGGATATTCCGGGTTTCGCCGCCGGTGAATGGAAGGGGGGAAGCAGCCCTCGCGAATGGCGCTACCGGTGATCATCAGCGGCCGTGCCTTGGCCCGATCCAGTCGGTGGTCGGGGGTCAGCACCCAGTGGGCGACCTTCAGGCACAGCATTCGGCCCACGATCGGGATGTGGTCGGCCTCCGCGTATTCCATGTGACGGGTGCACTCCATCCAAGCGTAGCAGCCCGCGATCCATGGAGCCTGGATGGTTTCGGATGGCTTGGGGCGGGACCGGCCAGCTCGAAGTCGTCGGTCTGGGCCATGGCGGCGGGGTCGAGATCGCCAAAGCGCACCGGGTGGAGGCCCTTGCCCACCGCCCAGGCGTTGGTCAGGGCCGTGCCGATGTTGGGGGTGAAGAAATTGAAAGGCCGCAGGGTGAACACCCGGCGGTTTTTAATTCCTGCAGGCTCCGGCAGTCGCCCGGCTTTTTGCGGTAATCCAGCGCAATCAGCGCCAGCCCGCCGCCGTCGACGAAGATCACCTGGGGATCGAGCTTCAGCAGGATCTCCTTGTGCACCAGGAGATGGCTGCCCACGCGGGCCACCCCCCGCTCGCCCAGATTCCCGACGTTCACCCAGGCGAGCGGCGTGCCTTGCTGCTCGGTGCTTTGGAGCCCGTGCGCGCTGCACCGGCCGCTCCCGACCACGAGAACCGGGCCCGTTTTTCGGGGGGATCGGGATGGTGCGCCGCTGCAGCTCACACCGCTGGCCTTTGGTGAAGCGTGGCGCCCATGGCGCCGGCAAAGGGGAAAACGGTCACGGAAAAGACGCCGGTGCCGGACGCGACCATGGCCAGGGCGGCGCCGAAAGCCGCTCCCTGGCTGATGCCGAGGGTCGAAGGTGAGCCCAGCGGGTTTTTGAGCGGGGTTTGAATGCCCAGTCCGGCCAGCGACAGCCCCCAGCCGGAGACGACGCCGGCCAGGTTCCGCGGCAGGCGGATCTTCCAGACGACCACATCGGCGGCCTCCGGGGCCCCTCCCACCAGCGCCTGCAGAACCCTGAGGGGCGAGAGGTCGTAGGCGCCCTGCCCCACCGCGAAGACCCCCACGGCAAGCGTCAGCCCGGCGTTATTCTTCGAAGAGTATCTTGTGGTTGACCAGGTTCATGCGCTTGATGCGCCCCCGGACGATTTTCTGGTCGCCGAAGATGCCCACCAGCCGGAAAACCCCGTCCTCCTCGGGCTCCACCACGTCCACGGCCTGCATCAGCAGTTCTTCCTTGCCGTCCTTGACGAAATAGGCGTTGGCTTCACACATGGTTGACTACCTCCTTGATTTTTCCTTCCACCGCGCGCTGCACCAGGTGCGGCAGCGGCTCCCAGACCACCCCGATGATCTCGATGGGTTCCTGGGAAAAGGGCACCAGCACCTTGATCGCCGGGCTCGAGGTCACCGCCGCCGCCATGGCCGGGGTGACCTCGCCCAGCATGGCGTTGGCCCAGGTGACGCTGATCGGCCCGACGATGCAGTCCGCACGGGCCACACAGTGGCAGATGGCGTTTTCACCCGAGGCCCCCTTGTTGGCGCCGGCCTTGAGCATCTGGGCGGTGGCGATGGCGTTGGTGCCGAGAGCGATCAGCTCGACGCTCTCGCCGAAAGCTTCCTTGATATACTTGATCAGGGTGGCCCCGATGCCGCCCCCCTGGCCGTCCAAAACACAGATTCGTTTAGGCAATGTGGTCATCCTCGGGTTAAGGTCGTCCCCCCGTCAAACCCCTTTCACCAAACAGAAAAGCCACGAATTCCGGGCTGCTGCAAGCCGCGGCCTTCATGGCCTGAAAATTAAAAAAAGTGGAATCGAATTCGGTTGCGGGCGCCTTCGTGGCACCGAGTCAAGGATTTTCTACGCCATAAGGCAACCGGTTGTCAACTCAAAAGGGTCCGGGATAGCGCATGCTCGTAAGGAACCCGGGAAAGGTCAAGACCTTTGCCTGTTCCCCCCGGAAGTGGGGAATCCCGCAGGGGCGGGTCCCAGGGCAAGCGCCGCCGTCGATTTTAACCTGAATGGGCGGCGCGCCTCATGCCACCGGGGCGGGCCTCAGCTTGAGGTTGACGTCCAGCAGCAGTGTGTATTTGGCCGGTTCGGGGCCGTCGGCGCCTTCGATGTCGAAGGTTCGCAGGTCGATCTGGAAGGCGCTATGCACCAGGAGCCGCGGTGCGCCGTCCGCACCGATGACCGGCTCGAACTCCGCAACCACCGAGAGCGGCACGCTGGTGCCCTTGAGGGTAAACGTTCCGGCGACCGCCGCCGGTGACTGTCGTCCGAAGGCGGTCGGCTCGCCGTCGCCGCTGACGGCCTCGATATCAAAGCGGGCCTGGGGAAACCTTCTGGCGCCCAGCAGCGCACTGCCGCGGACGGCCTCATCCAGCACCGGTTCCCCCAGGGTGACCGCGCGGCGGGTGTCGACTTCGACAAACCCGGTGGTGCCGTCCACGGCGAGGGTTTCCGGCAGCGACATGCCGCCCCCGGCCGCCTTGACCTCGCCTGTATAGTGGTCCAGGGGCGCCGGAAACCGGAACTGGATCGGCGGGGGGTCGTCGGGGCCGGGGCCTTCCAGGGCCCAGGCGCGTACCAGGGCTACATGCGGAGTGCTGCCGGCGGCCGCCCGGACGGGCGCCGCGGGCAGGGTAAAACCGATCTCCTCCCAGCTCAGGCGGGGGACCGCCGCGGCCACCGGGTCGAAGGCATCACCGCTCGCCGGGCTCCCGATCTGCCGGACCACGGCGGTTTCCATCAGCGCGGCGGCCTGTTCGAAGAGCTCTCGGCGGGACTTCCAGGACCCGGTCAGCGGGTCCTGCTTTTTCTCGAAGATCGGGGTCTCGCAGTCAAACTGGGAATAGAGCGCCAGGGAGAGATACAGCGTGCCGTCCGGGGCCAGCCAGGGGTAGAAGTCCATGTAAAACCCCCGGTGGGCGCGCCCCATGACACGGTCTACCCGAAAGAACTGGCCAATCCGCTGATCATCCGGGATTTCTCGCGCTGCATTCTCTGCGGCCGCTGCGTCCAGGCCTGCCCGGTGGGTGCGCTGGTGGAGAAAAAGGCGCTGACCACGCGGCACGCCCTGGTGGATTTCGCCACCCTGCACGTCCCCATCCGGGTGGGCAGCGACATCGCCTTTTTTAACGCCGTGATGCACGTCTTGATCACCGAGGACCTCTACGATCGCAAGTTCGTCAACTCCTGCACCGTCGGCTTCGAAGAGCTCAAGGCCCAGGTCATGGAATATCCCCCCGAACGGGCCGCGGAAATCTGCGGCGTCAGCGCCGACCTGATCCGCGAGGCGGCCCGTCAGGCGGCGGCGGTCAAGCCGATGATGCTCTGCTACACCCTGGGGATCACCGAGCACACCTGTGGACGCAACAACGTCCTGTCGGTGGCCAATCTCCAGATGCTGCTCGGCAACATGGGCCTGGAGTGCGGCGGGGTCAATCCCCTGCGGGGGCAAAACAACGTCCAGGGCGCCTGCGACATGGGCGCCTTGCCCAATGTCTTTCCCGGCTACCAGGCGGTCACCGACGCCGCCGCGCGCAAGAAGTTCGAAGCGGCCTGGGGGGTTGCCCCTCTTCCCGACAAGGCCGGCCTGATGATCCCCCAGATGATGGAGGCCCTGGTGGACCGACGGGTGCGGGGCTTCTACATCTTCGGCGAGAACCTGGCCAATACCGAGCCGGACATCGCCAAGGTCGAGCACGAGCTGGCCGCGGCCGAGTTTCTGGTCGTCCAGGACATCTTCCCCAACGAAACCACGCGCTTTGCGCACGTAATCCTGCCGGCGGCGGCCAGGAGCGAAAACGACGGCACCTTCACCAACAGCGAGCGCCGCGTCAACCGGGTGCGGACGGCCAGCCCGGCCCCCGGCCAGGCCAAACCCAACTGGTCGATTTTCAAGCAGATCGCCCGCCGAATGGGCCAGGACTGGGCCTCGGACAGCGCCCGCGAGATCTGGGACGACGAGGTCTCCGCCCTGGCGCCCCAGTT
>JASFIY010000031.1:0-9676 GCA_050122415.1 Desulfobacteraceae bacterium | reverse complement strand
CGTTTCGATCCCTTCGCGCTGGGCTTGGGCCTCGGTCAGGCCGGTGGCGGCCACGTTCCAATCGATCAGGTTGCAGGCCGATGCGTTCAGCAGCCCCGGAAAGGGGATCTCATAGCCCGCCAACCGTTTGGCCGCCAGCCTGCCCATGATCACCGCAGGGCCCCGCAGGGCGCCGGGGTTGGAGGTCCCGGTGACGA
Source organism: Desulfobacteraceae bacterium (assembly GCA_050122415.1). Lineage (GTDB taxonomy): Bacteria > Desulfobacterota > Desulfobacteria > Desulfobacterales > JAABRJ01 > JAABRJ01. The sequence goes on along the minus strand of JASFIY010000031.1, from coordinate 9,479 downwards.
AGTGCTTGTTGTCGGCGCAGTCTCCGGCCGCCAGAATGTCGGGGTCCGAGGTTTCCAGAAACGCGTTGACCTTGACCCCGTAGCGGCCGATCTCAAGCCCCATCTCCCGGGCCAGCTCCAGGTTGGGGGCCGCACCGACGTTCATGAAGACCATATCGGCGGCGATCTCTTCCCCTGACTCCAGTTTGACGGCGGACACCCGGCCGTTGCCCTGGATGCCGACCACCTTTTGCCCCATTTTGAGCTGGAACCCTTTTTCGACCAGATACTTTTCCACCCGCTGGCACAGCTCGGGGTCCAGCATGGTGGCCAGGGGGTGCTGGAGAAGCTCCACGATGGTGATCTCATAATCCGGGTTGGCCTCTTTGAGCAGCACCGCCACTTCCAGGCTGATGAAGCCGGCGCCGACGAAGGTCAGCTTGCGGGGCGCATGGGTGCTTAGGAATTTGCAGATGTCCTCGGCATGCTGCAGGGATCGCAGCATGAACACCCCGTCCAGGTCCATGCCGGAAATCGGCGGCAGGATGGGGCTGGAGCCGGTGCTCAGGATCAGCTTGTCGTAGCGGTATTCGGCCCCGCCCGCCACGAAGACCTTCTTTGCCTGGCGATCCACCCGGGTCACGCGGTCAATCACCACGTTCACCCCGGCATCCGCCAGCTTGGCATCCGGATTCACGATCGATTCGCCTGTGACCAGACCGGCCACAACGTGGGGCAGCGCTCAGCGCACAATGAAACATTTCTCATCCCGGATGTTGGTGACCTCCACCTCTGGCATGAGTTTCTTGGAGAGCATGGAGGCCGGCCCGCCCACGCCCCCGCATCCGATGATGACCAACTTGTCTTTCGGTTTCATATGCGGTCTCCTTTTTGTGCATATGTTGCCTTGACCGACAGTGGCCAAGGAAGACGCCTGCCAACGCCTTGCGCCGTGGCACAGCCGGGGTAATTATTAACATATGTTCAAAACATAGTCCACCCCCCTTTTTCCCCCCGATACTGCCAAAGCGCGCCCGGCCAGCCGCCGTACCGGTCACGAAAGCCTCTGCAGGCGCGGGTTGGGCCGATAAAGGCGCCCCGCCTTGGCACAGGGGCGGCCTTCCAGCTTTACGATGTCGGCAGTGAAATCGTAAGCCCCGCCCAGCAGGCAGCTCCCAACCCCGTAGCTGTCCACGGGCACCCCGAGGGCCTCGAATTTCGCGATCTTCTCAGGCGTGAACCCTCCGGAAACCACGATTTTGACGTGCTGAAAGCCGGCCTTGTCCAGGGCTTTGCGGGTCATGCAAACCAGCTCCGGGACGACCCCGTTGGGTTTGAAGCCGCCCATGATGGGCACGATGGACTTGTCCACCATGTTCTCGGAGGTGTCCAGGCGCACCCCCCACAATTTCTCGCCCAGGGCCTCGGCGCACCGCAGGGCGGTGCCGACGCAGTCGTTGTCGAAGTCCACCAGGGCCACCAGGTTGGTGTCGGGGTAGGTGGCGCTGAATATTTTGACCGCCTGGATGGTGTCACCCCCCAGAGCCGCAATCAGGGCGTGGGGAACGGTGCCGGAAGCACTGGCCCCCCACCACTCGCCCTGGGCGGTGGTGGATACCCCGGCAACCCCGCCGATGTGGGCCGCGTAGCCATCCCCGCCCTGAACCGCCCAGTGGTCGAAGCGCGCCGGAAAATAGAGCACGATCTTGCCGTTGGCGGCGTTGACGACGTTGCGGACGTTGGTGGCGACCTTGGTGCGCCGGGCGAGAACCCCCAGGTAGATGGTTTCCAGGTGGGCGAAGAGGCTGGCATCGCCGGTGATATGCATTACCGGTTCCAGCGGCGCGATGGAGTCGCCGTCGAAAAGGGCGTCGATTTTGAGCTGGCTGAAGCCCTCCACCCAGAGGCCGTCCAGCTGCTGGGCGATCTCGAGCTTTTGCTCCAGGATCTGCAGATAAGTCTGCCGGTCGCCGAGAAAATGCCCCCTGGCCTTGCGCTTGAGTTCGATCAGGCGGTCGAAGAGCTTGCAGGCCCGGTCATGATCGGTGTAATGGCCGCTGGCCAGCTTCAACACCGCGATCGCCTCGTCGATGCCGCACAGGACGGCATCCTTTTTCTGAAACACCTGCATGGTGACCTGCGGGTGGAGGCTGTGTTTTTCAAGGCTCATCTTTTCGCGCCAGAAATAGATGTCGCTGCGGTAGCCGCGGCGCAGTTCCTGCACCGGCAGATCGAAAAGGGTGCTGCTGAGTCGCTGTTTCATGGGGGCTGCTGCGCTCCTTGGGCTGGGGTTGCCGAAAAACCGCCGGGTGCGGGCCTCGGGGCGCCATCGGCGAGGAATGGGTCTTGATGACCGATGCCAGGCGACCTGTCAAGCCCCAAAAAACGATACCCCGGGACAGTTGCGGAAGGTCTGCTTGACAGGGAACAGGGCCGGGGGCTATAAAACAGCTGACGGCTGCCAGGGGGCGGCCACGGCAAGGTTATGTCAGGTTTTTTTGCACCCTTGACTTCCAGGGGCGCCAGAAGCCATCCCGACCTGAAGGGGGTGGCTTTTTTTGTTGCGGCGGCCGGCGGCCCGCCGCCGACCAGGCGCCGACGGCCCGAAAGGAGAGCAGATGGCGGTTCGCATAGGGGTTCTGATCGCTTATTTTCTGGCGGTTCTGGTCATCGGGCTGGTGGCCCGCACCCGCTGGCGTTCATCGCCGGTGACCTATTTCCTGGCGGACCGCCGCCTGGGCACGGTGGTGCTGCTGGGAACGATGGTGGCCACCAATTTTTCGGCCTTCACCGTATTCGGCACCTCGGGCGCCGGCTACCGGGACGGCTACGCCTTTTTCCCGATCATGGGTTTCGGGACCGGTTTCATGGCCCTGACCTTCTGGATTATCGGACGCAGGATCTGGCAGGTGGGGCGTGAGCGCGGCCTGGTCACCCCGCCCGAACTGCTGGGGTCCCTCCACGACAGCCGGGGGGTGCGGGTGATCACGGCCGTGGTGATGATTCTCTTCACCCTCCCCTACCTGGCACTGCAGCCCATGGCGGCCGGCTATGCCCTGGAGGCACTCGTCGGCCTGCCCTATTTTTACGGCTGCACCGCGGTCACCGCGATCATCCTGCTCTACACGCTGCGGGGGGGTCTGCGGGCGGTGGCCTGGACCGATCTCTTCCAGGGAGTTTTGATGTTGGCCCTGCTGCTGGTGTCGCTTTTGCTGGTGGCCAACCATCACGGCGGGTTTGTGGCCGCCAATCAAAAGGTCCTGGCCCTCAACCCGGAGCTTTTCTCCCGGCCGGGGGGCCAGGGCAGCTACACCCTGGGCATCTGGTTCAGCTATATCCTTCTGTGGTTTTTCTGTGATCCCATGTTTCCGCAGCTTTTCCAGCGGTTTTTCACCGCCCGCAGCGAACGGGCCCTCGGCCGCACGATGCTGCTCTACCCCGCGGTCTGCACCCTGGTCTTTTTTCTACCCATTGCGGTGGGGGTGTTGGGCCGGCTGTCGTTTCCGGAGCTTGCCGGCAAGGAGGCCGACCGCATCCTGCCGCTGGTGATGACGCTGATCTCGGGCGATTTCATGGCCGCCCTGGTGATCGCCGCCGGACTGGCGGCCCTGATGTCCACCATGGACAGCCAGCTGCTGACCTTAAGCGCCATCTGCACCCGCGACCTGGCGCCGCGCACCCGCCCCCCCCGGGCTGAGGGGGAAACCAGCCTGGCCGGACGGATCGCGGTGGTGGTCCTCAGCCTGGCCGGTCTGGCCCTGGCCTACAAGCCGCCGGCCACCATCCTGCAGATCGCCACCCAGACCTTCACCGGTTTGGCGGTGCTGTTTCCGAGCGTTTTCTTCGGGCTCTACCTGCGCCGGGTTTATGCCCCCGCCGCGATCGCGTCCATCGTCGCCGGCGAGGCGGCGGTGGTCGGTTTCTATTTCGGGTGGCTGCCCAGCGCGGCCTTTCTGCCGGTGGTCTGGGTCATGCTGGTGAGCTTCGGCGTCTATTTGGGCGTCCACGCCTTGCTGGGTGGGTTGCCGCGGGCGCTCGGTTCGGGGATGCCGGCGTGGCTGCGGGACCCCTGCGTCTACCTGCAGGCCGGGATCTTCATCATGGCCATGGATTTTTGGGCCTGGGAGCGGGTCCACCCCGTCATCCTGGGTGTACCGGCCTGGATCGGGTATTTCATCGGCCTCTCGGTGCTCCAGACCGTGGTCATGCACCAGATGCTGCGGCGCCCCCAGGAGGCGGTCGAAAAACGCGGCATCCCGCCTCAGGGCAGCCCGGCGCGCTGAGGTTTGGGGACTCCCGTGGCCGCGGCCGCACCGGGGACGGCGGCATCGCTGACCAGCTCGGCCACAAACCGCCCGATGGCCACCCGGCTCTCGATTTTGAGGGGGATACGACGGTGGTCGGCGGAAACCCACAGGCGGATGCCGGCTTTTTTGCTCTTCTCGAATACGCCCCGGATGTGGGTCATCTCGGGCATCACCAGAAAGGTGTCGTGGACCCGGCCGCCAACGGTGATCGTTTCCCGCCGGATCACCCGCAGCCGGCCGATCACGCAGCGTTTTCCGTCGCTTACCGGCCGTTCGATGAGACGATGGGCTTCAAGGTCGAAAAGGCGGGAAAAGTAGAAAGCGGCCAGCGGATCGAATGTCCCGGGGGCCACCGGGATCGGTTCGCGCTGCCGACCGAAATTGGCCAACCGGGCCTCGCGCCGCTCCCAATCGAAGCGGACCTCCACCCGGCGCCGGGTGCGGCCTTCACGCTGGTCTTTGCGGTAGCGCAGCGAACGGGTCATGCCGGCGTCGGCAAAGGCCTCGACCCGGTCGCGGACCTTGAAGAAGGGGTCGATGAGGGGGTAGGAGGTCGCCGTCAGGGCGAAATGGAAAACCGTCTCGCCGGCCATCTCCTTCATGGGCAGCACCTCCAGCACGGCCTCGCCGACTGGCACCAGCTCCCATTTGAGGACATAGCACAGACGCTCCCCGGGCTGGAACGGCAACGGACCCTCCCCGCCGGCGGCCGGCCAGGCCAAAAGCGCCCACAGCAGCGCGGCCGTCAGCAGGGTGCGCCCCAAAGCCCGGCACCGAATCGTTCCCAACTGCCGTTTTTCCCCAACGATGGTCATGCGCCCCCGGCGATGAGCGGCTGGCACGCGGTGCGTCCACCCAGACCACGGCGGCCGTTTACTTGCGCCGCACCAGAGACTGGTAGGCCTCCTGCAAGCGGATGAAGGACTCGGCCCGCCCCCCGGTGTCCGGGTGGTGCTCCCGCGCTTTTTGGCGGAAAAGACGGGTCAGTTCCCGCCGCGACATGGCTTTCAGCACGGCCGCGGTCACCCCGAAAAGCGGCCCGGCCTCCTCGGCCGAAACCCGCGCCTGGGGAACCGGAGGTGGCCGGTAGGCCCGGTGGCGGTCCATGAAATCGCGCAGGTAGTCCTGCAGAAACGGCGTCGGCACCCACTCGAAATCGAAAAACATGACGGCGTAGCGCACCAGGTAATCGTGCAGGCTGCCGCCGGGCGGCTCTCCCGCCCAGAACCCCTCGGCCTGGTTCAGGCGGCAGACCTCCGCCAGGAAATGCTCCTCCAGGCGCCCCTCATCCAGACCCTGGGGCATCCGCCGGGCGATGGACTCGGTGAAAAAGCGCTGCAGGTCGAATATCACGTAGACATAGGTCCGAAGCTCGTGGGGTTTGAGGATGCGCTCGCTGCGAAGAAAGCACTGCTCGATTTCATCGCGCGATTTGCCGTAGAGCCAGCGAAAAAGCGAGATGGGCATCTGCCCGATGGCGCCCTGATCCAGGCGCCCGAATTTCAGGAAGTGGACCCGGCGCTTGTCGAACTGGTGCACCCGCTGCCGCAGGTGCCGTTCCTCCTCGGCCCCGACAGGCGCCCGCCCGGCGCGCGCGCTGGATTTTTGCCGGAAGGACTCCAGCGCGCGCCGGATGTCCGGCCGCAGGTAGGGCCAAAAAAGATCGTCGATTTCATCGAGGCTCGGCGACACCTTGTTTTCCGCAAGCGCGTCGGTGACCGCTTCATGGACATAAAAACTGTTGCCCCCGGGGTAGATCAGAAAGCGCGCGGGGTCTGCCCCCAGGCGGAAAAGATCGCGGCTTCTCCAGCAGGCGCCGTCCCGGTAGGATTCCCGGATGACAAATTCCAGCTCGCGGCCCTTGCGCTGCTGAGCGATGTACACGTCGTGACCTCCATGGGCCGCCACCGGCCGAAAGATCCGCCAGCAGGCCCGATTGCCCGGGCGGTTGGGACCGCCGAGCGCAAAACGCAGCGGCGGCTAGGGCACCCGGCCCATCAAAACCCCCGAGTCGTTGGGCATCTTCAGGTCCAGCCGCCGGATCCCCGAAATCCCGATTTCAACCAGCATGCGGCGGACTTCCGATTCGCTGTAGGCCTGTCCGGCCGGGGTGGCCAACAGCATGTTGAGCGAGAAGAGGGCCGGGAAAAGCGGGTGCGCCCGATCGTCGCTCAGAAAAAAATCGTGCACCAGGATAAGACCCCCCGGGGTCAGGGCCGCCGCGGCCTTGGCGAGGATCCGGCGGCAGGCCGCGGGGTCCTCGGCGTGCAGGATGTGGGACAACCATACCACGTCGCAGGGCGCCGGGACCGGGTCCAGATGAAAATCACCGGGGGCGAAGCTCACCCGCCTCTGCAGGTTGAAGCGGGCGATGGTCTTTTCGGCAAACGGCCGGCTGGTGGGCAGATCGAACACCGTGGCGCGCAGTCCCGGGTTTTCACGACAGAAATGAACGGCATAGGTACCGGGCCCGCCGCCCAGGTCCAGCAGGTTCCTGTACCCGGCGAGGTCGATGGCCGCCGCCACCTGCGGAGCGACCTGCATGGCCAGGTTGAACATCCCCATCAGGAAGCTTTCACGCCGCAGCGCCTCGTCGGCGTCGCCCCGCCCCCGCACGGCCTGTCCCGTCCGGACGGCCTCATCCAGCCGCCCCCAGGCGTCAAAGAGATGGTGGTGGTGCAGCAGCATGTGCCCCAGGTAGTGCTCGGAGCTGCGGCTCAGGTAGGTGCGCGCAGGGCCGCTGCAACCGAAGCGGCCGGCCGATTTCTCCAGCAGGCCCATGGCGGCCGCGGCGTTCAGCAGCATTTCGAGGGCGCGTGGGTCGACCGCGAGCTCACGGGCCAGGGCTTCGGCGGAGCGCGGACCCGGGGCGAGATGCGAGAAGATGTCCAGCTTGACGGCGGCGTGCAGGGCGCATGTCTGCCAGTAACTGCCCGAGACTTCCAACAGGCGCCCGGGGGTCCAACCGGCGGCGTTCGGGGGGCCTTCCAACGGGGCGTCGCGGGCTGCCACCGGCGTTAGCTTCCCGCCGGCGGGATGGTCACCACCGGCACCGGGGAGTTTTTGACGACCTTTTCGGCCACGCTGCCGAAGCTGAATTTGCCCTCCTGGCCGCGGGTGGCCATCACCACCATGTCGACCTTCTCCTGCTCCACCAGCTTGAGGATCTCTTCGGCCGGGTCGCCCACGGCGATGTGTTTGATGTAGAGCGGGCAGCCCTGAAGATGGTTTTGGCAGATCTGATCGAGCTTTTTCTTGGCCGCCTGCTGCTCCCAATTCATCAACTTTTCCACCCGCTCCTGGTCGAACTCGCCGTACCAGCCCTTGTGTTTGGTCAAGTCCTCGATCACGAAGAGGACGTGAACTTCCGTCCCGTACTTTTCGGTCAGGGAGGTCACGTAGGGCAGGGCCTGGGCCGAACGGCCGGAAAAATCGGTGGGCCAGAGAACTTTTTTCATTTCCATGGGGCGCCTCCTTTGGCGACGGTTGCGGTGGCCGGCAGACAGAACCGGCCGCAGGGACTTCGAGGTTCAGCGCAGTGGCGAAGTCAAATTTCTAGAGCAGCAATCCAAAATGCGGGCTTTTTGTCCACTTCTCAACCGCTAGTAATAATGCCCTTCCCCCAACGTGTCAACCGCCGCCGCGTGCGGCAGTCAGGGATTGCCAACGGCAGCCCAAAACCGCTGCAAAGGCCCGGGAAACAGGACATCCCGGCCGCCGCTGGCGGCATCGACGCCAAGGAGGCGACAGGAAGGCAGTCCACCCCGGGCGGTGGGCTAGAGCGAGGTGGATCCGCGCTGTTCCAGGTAAACGCGCTGTCGGGCCCTGGCTGCGGCCGCCAAGGGCGCCACGGCCGCATCGACGTAGTCGAACACCCGGGCCCTGGTCTTGCCGGGCGCCGGCCGCAGCACGCGGCCCAGGTACTGCACCACCCGACCGCTGAACCGCACCGGGGTTGCCAGAAACAGGGTGACCAGGTTCGGAAGGTCAAATCCCTCGCCCACCAGCTGCCCGGTGGCGATCAGGACCCGCGCCTGACCCGCCGCAAGCCGTTCCAGGACCTCCCGCCGGCCCGCGCCGGACACGTCTCCGGTGAGCACTTCGGCTGCCACCCGGTGGCGGTGGCGCAGCAGCGCCTGAAGGGTCTGACAGTGCTTTTTGCGGTCCGAGAGCACCAGGCAGACGCCCTGGCCCGCGGCCAGCTCGCCGGCGACGTCAGCGACAATCAGGCGGTTGCGGTCGTCATCGCGGGTCAGCTCGGAGAGCATCCGGCTGTAGTCGGTGGTGGGATCGAAATAGGGTCTGAAGGCCGTCTCGCGCACCACCACCTCCGCTGCCAGCACATCCCCGGTTGCCACCAGATCGGCCTTGGAGACTTCGTGGTGGATGTCCCCCAGGTGCCAGAAAATCAGCGGGGAAAGCCGGTCCCGGCGCCAGGGCGTGGCCGAAAGCCCCAGCATGTAGTGGGCGTCGAAGCGGTTGACCGCCTCGCTGAAGGTGCGGCTGGGGGTCCGGTGGCATTCGTCCACCACGAGATAGCCGAACTGCGGGGCCACCTCGTCGGCACATTTGCACAGGGACTGGACCAGGGCAACGGTCACGGCCGGGCCGATGGTTTTTTTGCCGGCCCCGATCAATCCCACCTGGCGCGCTTCAATCCCCAGAAAACGCCCCACCTGCTGGATCCACTGCAAGGCCAACTCCCGGGTGTGCACCACGATCAGCGCCGGCTGCCGGCGGCGGGCGATCAGCTCCAGCGCCATGACCGTCTTGCCGCAGCCGGTGGGGGCGCAGAGGGTGCCGAAATCCTTGGCCAGCATCGCCGCCACCGCGGCCTGCTGAAAGCCTTTGAGCCGGCCGGAAAACGAAAACCTCACCGGCGGCAGCCGACGCCGGCGGTCATCCAGTTCCAGCCTCACCCCCAACTCCCGGCAATGACCGATCAGCTGGCGGATGTAGCCCCGGGGAACCACCAGAGCGCCGCTGCGGGTGCGGCCATAAAACCTGAGTTCCTTGGGGGTCTTGTAATTGTAGCGGCCCATGCGCTGGTTCTCCACCCAACGGGGGTTGAGCAGCGTCAGGCGTTCCATCAAGACCCGGCGCAGGGCTTCGGGGGGGTCCTGGAGCAGCAGGTTGTGTCGCATCAGGACGATCATCGGGGGTCCACAGGGGCGGCCGCCGCGCCGGCAACTC
>JASFIY010000030.1:0-9763 GCA_050122415.1 Desulfobacteraceae bacterium | reverse complement strand
GTTTTCTTGTCCGCAAAAGAAAATGAACATAAAATAATCGGAGCGGTAAATCGGGCCTATTATAAAGGTGACCGTCAAAGATACTTTCTCCAAAAACGCCGCACGGCGGTGTTAATACGCTTTTTTTCGAAACCGTCCGGTTTTTGACTTTTACCCCTTCACTAACCTTAAAGAACGCTTTCCGGGATGGCTTGATTTGAAAAAGTCATCACGCGTTCAGCAACGGGAGCGCCCATGATCCAGACCAACGCAGAGGTCCTCTGGAACCAGGCGGTCGCCCCCGCCTGTTACCGCATGGGGCTGGCATGCGACGGGCAGTTGACCCGCGCCCGTCCCGGACAGTTCGTCATGCTGCGCCCGAGCGCGCAGCTCAGCCCGCTGCTGCGGCGGCCCTTTTCCATCCACGGCCTGCTTCCCGCCGGGAAAGGCGGTGGCGGCATCCAGATCCTCTACAAGGTGGTGGGGGAGGGGACCCGCCTGCTGGCCCGGCTGGGGACCGGCAGTTCGGTGGACGTCCTGGGCCCCCTGGGCAGTCGTTTTCGGATGGCGCGACCGGGGCAGCGGGTCGTGCTGGCCGCCGGCGGGATCGGGGTGGCGCCGCTGACCTTTCTGGCCTCGGAGCTGATCGCCGGCGGCTGCGATCCCGGCGATGTGACGGTTTTCATCGGGGGGCGCTCGCGTGCGGAGCTGCTCTGCCGCCAGGATTTCGAGGCCTTGGGGATTGCCGTGCATCTGACAACCGATGACGGTTCGGCCGGTGATGCCTGCCTGGTCACCCACCCCTTGGAGGCGTCCGTGGCCCGGCGGCCGCCGGACATCCTTTATGCCTGCGGCCCCTCGGCCATGCTGGCCTGCATCGTGGGGATCGCCGAAAAATTCGGGGTCCGCTGCCAGGTGTCGATCGAAAGCCTGATGGCTTGCGGGATGGGCGCCTGCCTGGGGTGCGCGGTGGCCGGCCGCCAGTCCGGCGGACGTTTCCTGCATGCCTGCCTCGACGGACCGGTGCTGGATGCCGCCGACCTGCAGTTCTGATGCGAACGGCCTTGGCTCACGCCCCGCTCAGCTAGCTAAGTTCAGTGAATAGCCGTATTTTTGATTGACTTGCACGGTTGCCTGTGTTAGTGGGCTATCGTTAGTCGGAAGGGCCCCGCAAACGGGCGAAAAATTTTTCTTACCCCCAGCCCGTTGCCGCGTTCTTTGCCATGAAAAGAGAAACAAGGAGAATGATCCGGGAGCTCGCCTACTACTCGAGCTTGGGGCTCCAGGTCTCGCTTTCCATCTTTCTGGGCCTTTTCGCCGGAATTTTTCTGGATCGCTTTTTCGACACCCACCCTTGGCTGATGCTGATTTTCCTCGGGCTCGGGATCGCTGCGGGGTTTCGCAATATCGGGCTGGCCATCAAAAAATCGAGAAACCTGTGAGGGCCGGCCTGCAAGGGGAAGAATCGTTGGTCGTAAACATCCAACAGCGTCTGCTCAAATTCGTGACCCGCAGCAACTGGATCCTGCTGCTGGCGGCGAGCACCACCGGGCTGATGGTCGCACCGCGCGATTTCGCGTTGGGGATCATTGCCGGGGGCCTGATCGTGACGGTCAATTTTCATCTCCTGCACCGCACCCTGAAGCGCGCCCTGACACCCCCGCATCTGGTCTCGCACAACGTGGTGCTGGTGAAATACTACCTTCGCTTTTTTGTCAGCGGGCTGATCATTTTTTTCCTGATCGCCAAAGACGTCGTCCATCCGCTGGGTCTTTTCGTCGGGCTCTCCATCGTTGTTTGCAGCATCCTTTTGGCAACCGCGTGTGAGGTCAAGAAACTTCTTCTCAAGGAGGCAACGTAAGGTGGAACATCCCTTTCTCTTTTTGGTCAAGCTCTTCGAGTTAATCGGTCTGGGACATTTCGCACACACCTACCCCCACGTGCTCTACACGTGGCTGGTGATGCTGTTTTTGATTCTCGTGGGGGCCGCGGCCGCCAAGGGTGTCAGCATGATTCCCACCAAGATGCAGAATCTCTTCGAGTTGATCGTTTCCGGCATCGAGGAGTTCATGGTGGACATCACCGGCGAGGAGGGGCGCTGGCTCTTTCCGATCGTCGCCACGGTTTTCATCTATATCGCGGTCTGCAACCTGATCGGCCTGATACCCGGGTTCTTGCCGCCCACCGCCAGTCTCAACACCACCGCCTCGTGCGCCCTGGTCGTCGTGGTTTTCACCCACGTCATCGGGATCAAATATCACGGGGTCAAATACATCAAGCATTTCATGGGCCCCGTGTGGTGGATGATCCCGATCATCATGCCCATCGAAATCATCGGGCACCTCGCCCGTATCCTCTCCCTTTCCTTCCGGCTTTTCGGCAACATGATGGGCCATGAGCTGGTGCTGGCCATTCTCTTCGGTCTGGCCGGCCTCTTCTTCGCCCCGCTGCCGATCATGGCCTTGGGGATTTTCGTCGCGCTGGTGCAGGCGTTCGTGTTTTTCCTGCTTTCGGTGATGTACTTCACCGGGGCCATGGAACACGCACACTAATTTTCGCGGATAGGGCCAATCTACATAAACTGGTTTTTCATTAATGGGAAATGGAAGAAGCCAGGCAACTTAACTCAAAAAGGAGGTAGAAAAGAGTATGGAAGCAGGAGCATTGCAGTTTTTCATCGCTTGTGTGACGGCCGCCGGTTTCGGGATCGCCATTGCAGCCTTTGGCTGCGGCATCGGCCAGGGTATCGGGTTGAAATCCGCCGTGGAAGGCATTGCCCGCAATCCCGAGGCTTCGGGTAAGGTCACGGTCTCCATGCTGATCGGTCTCGCCATGATCGAGTCCCTGTGTATCTATGCGCTGGTTGTCTCTCTGATCCTGATCTACGCGCATCCTCAGGCCGGTGCGATCGCAGCCCTCTTCGGCGCCTCGTAAACAGTCACCTGAGTACCCACCCAAAGGGGCGGCATCCGATCGGATGCCGCCCCTTTTCCATTTCCAGGGCCGATGCAGCAGCCGCCGCCCCCCGGCGGCGCCGCGGCTGCGGGCGGCGCGGTCGGCTCCCCGGACCCGGCCGGATTGCGATTTGCCGCCCCCGGTGGGCGGATTGCTGGCCGGCGGCTCAGTCCTTTTGGCAGTCGGCGGGGGACAGCACCTTCCTCAAATACCTCCCGGTCTGGGAGGCGGGGTTGGCGGCGATGGCCTCGGGCGGCCCGCAGGCCAGGACCTGCCCCCCCTCCTCACCGCCTTCGGGCCCCAAATCGATGACATGGTCGGCGCACTTGATCACGTCGAGGTTGTGCTCGATGACGATCACCGTGTTGCCGGCGGCCACCAGCCTGTCCAGGACCTCCAGCAGCTTGCGGACATCGTCGATGTGCAGCCCGGTGGTGGGCTCGTCCAGGATGTAGACCGTTTGGCCGGTGGCTTTCTTGCTCAGTTCCCGGGCCAGTTTGATGCGCTGGGCCTCGCCGCCGGAGAGGGTGGTGCCGGCCTGGCCCAGCTGGATATACCCCAGGCCCACATCGATCAAGGTCTGCAGGCGCTCGCGGGGCTTGGCGATGCCGCGCAGAAACTGGTGCGCCTGGTTGACGGTCATGCCGAGCACCTCGGCAATCGTGTGCCCCTTGTAGCGGATCTCCAGTGTTTCGCGGTTGTACTGTTTGCCCTTGCAGACATCGCAGACCACGTAGACATCCGGCAGGAACTGCATTTCGATCCGGACGATTCCGTCCCCGCCGCACGCCTCGCAGCGGCCGCCCTTGACGTTGAAGCTGAAGCGGCCGGGTTTGTAGCCGCGCACCCGGGCTTCGGGGGTGCGGGCGAAGAGTTCCCGGATAAAAGTGAAAATCCCGGTGTAGGTGCCCGGGTTGGAGCGCGGGGTCTTGCCGATGGGCGACTGGTCGATATTGACCACCTTGTCCACATGCGAAAGCCCCGCGATGCGGGTGTGGCCCCCGGCGGGGATCCGCGAGCGGTGGAGGTGCTGGGCCAAAATCCGGTAGAGTGTCTCCAGGACCAGGGTGGATTTGCCCGAACCCGAAACGCCGGTTACGCAGGTCAGGCACCCCAGGGGAAAACAGGCGTCCACGTGCTTGAGGTTGTTGGCGCAGGCACCGTAGAGGCTCAGGGCCTGGCCGCTGCCCGGGCGCCTCTTGCCGGGGACCTCGATGCGTTTGCGGCCCGAGAGATACTGCCCGGTCAGGGACGCGCCGTCGGCGATAAGATCCGCCGGTGGGCCGGCAAACACGACCTCCCCCCCGTGAACCCCCGCTCCGGGGCCCATATCGACGACATAGTCGCTCGCTCGAATCGTCTCCTCGTCATGCTCCACCACCAGCACGGTGTTGCCCAGATCGCGCATGTTGCGCAAAGCCGCCAGCAGCCGCGCGTTGTCCCGCTGGTGCAACCCGATGCTGGGCTCGTCCAGCACGTAGAGCACCCCGCTCAGTTTGGAGCCGATCTGGGTCGCCAACCGGATGCGCTGGCTCTCGCCTCCGGACAGGGTGGCGGCCGAGCGGTCGAGGGTCAGATAGCCCAGACCGACGTTGGTCAAAAAGGCGAGCCGTTCGCTGATCTCCCGGCAGATGCGCTCCCCAACCACCGCTTTTTTGCCCGACAGGGCCAGCTGGTGGAAAAAGCGGTGGGCGGCCTTCACCGAGAGCGCCGCCACCTGGTGAATTTTGCGGCCGGCGACGGTGACCGAGCGGCCTTCCGGGTTGAGGCGGGCGCCGTGACAGGCGGGGCAGGGGTGGCGGCTGAGATAGCGCGTGAGCTCTTCCCGGATCTGGGAGGGCCCGCTTTCCTGGAAACGCTGCCGCAACCCGGCCAGGACGCCTTCAAAGGGCTTGCGGTAGACGACGCGCCGACTGCCGCGCTCAAAGTAGAAGGGGATCTCCTCGTCGCCTGAGCCTTCCAGCAGGACCTGTTTGAAGCGCTCGGGTAGGTCCTGGTAGGGGGTGTAGATGTCCACGCCGTAATGGGCGGTCAGGGCGTCGAGGAATTCGCTGAAATGAACCGAACTGCGCCCCGCCCAGGGCGCCACGGCCCCCTCGCGCAGCGACAGGGCCGGGTTGGGGACCACCAGCTGGGGGTCGAAGACGGTGGTGACACCGAGTCCGTCGCACTGCGGGCAGGCGCCCTGGGGGGAGTTGAAGGAAAAGCTGGCCGGCGAAATCTCCGGAAAGTCGATGCCGCAGGCCGCGCAGGCGGCTTTCTCGCTGAACTCCAGCGGCGCGGCGCCCGGCAGGTCCACCACCACCCGGCCTTCGGCCAGCGATAGCGCCAGCTCCAGGGAATCCGCCAGACGGCTGCCGATGGCGGGTTTGACCACCAGCCGGTCGACCACCACGGCGATGCTGTGCCGGCGATCCGCCGCCAGCGGGCGCAGCGTTTCCAGTTCCACCGTGCGCCCGTCGACCTGCGCCCTGGAAAAGCCCTCCTTTTTCAACCGCCGGAGGAGTTTTGCATGATCCCCGGGGGCATCCGCGATCATCGGGGCCAGGATCTGAAGGCGGCTGCCGGGCGTCAGGTTGAGGATCGTGTCGACCATCTGATCGACGGTTTGGGCCGTGATCGGCCGGCCGCAGCGCGGGCAATGCGGGGTGCCGACGCGGGCGTAGAGCAGACGCATGAAATCATAGATTTCGGTCACCGTCCCGACCGTCGAGCGCGGGTTGTGGCCGCCGCTTTTCTGCTGGATGGCGATGGCCGGCGAGAGCCCCTCGATGAGGTCCACATCCGGCTTCTCCATCCGCTCCAGGAACTGGCGGGCGTAGGTGGAGAGGGATTCCACGTAGCGTCGCTGCCCCTCGGCATACAGGGTGTCAAAGGCCAGCGAGGACTTGCCCGAACCCGAAAGCCCGGTGATGACGACCAACCGGTTCTTGGGCAGGGCGAGATCGATATTTTTGAGGTTGTGCTGGCGTGCGCCGCGCACGATAATCTGCTCGGATGTCATCTGCTGATGCTCTCAGGCTGCGGGCCCCTGCGGTTAGGGAAAAGCCTCCGCCGCGACGCCAGGCCGCAGCCGAGGCCCCTTAATCTCCTCATTATCCCAAAGCCGTCGGATTTACAAACAAATCAGGCAAGCGGGCGGGTCCGCCGGCCGGGGTCGACCCCGTTGCCGAAGAAGAGCGGGCCAATTTTAAATTAAGAGCAAAAACAAGAAAAAAGAAGAAAACAGGAGGTTTTATAATTGTCCAAAATATTTTGGGCGTGGTGGATCTGCTTAAAATCCTTAAAAAAAAAATTAAATCCAAATTAGGAATATTTAAGGGGGGTTGGGGTCTTTTAAAATTAAAAATATATTGATTTCGGATTGTTATAAAATGTTAATAACTTCCTCACAAAGCTTTGGCAACCGGAATCCATCCGGTTTGACAGTCCACCGGGTTTCGATTTAGGTAGCGACCATCTTTTCGGCACCATCTGTCCCAAGCTTTAAATACCTGTTTAATTCACCCAAACCGCTAAATCTTTCGATTTTTTACGGTCTGCCGGAACCCCCCGGCCTGCCGATCCGACCTCTTTTTCCTTTTTTTTTGAGACTAACGGTATGGAATCCATTTGGAACACGGTCAAGTCGGACATCAGAGGTAGAATCCCCGGTCATTTTTTTCGGATGTGGTTGGAACCACTCAAATTCATCCGCCGGGAGGCCGACACCGTGGTCTTGTCCTGCCCCAACAATTTTTCCCGCAAACGCATCTGGGACCTCTACCGCGAAACGATCGAAACCGAATTGAGTCGTGCCAGCGGGGAGCCTGTGCGTCTTTCGCTGGAGGTGGTCAACGGAAACGGCCGCCCGCAGCTTGAAAACCTGGGCTTTACCCTGGACCCGCAGCGGGCGCTGCCGATCCTCAATCTCTGCCCCTACAGCGGACGCTATCTGCGCAAGGATTTCACCTTCGATCAATTCGTGGTCGGTGAAAACAACGATTTCGCCTACACCGCGTCGCTGTCCATGGCCAACCGCAAATCCAACGTCCAAAACAGCCTGTACCTGCTCTCCCAAACCGGGATGGGCAAAAGCCATCTATCCCAGGCCATCGGCCACCACATCCTGCATCAGTTTCCCGGTGACCGGGTCTTCTACATCACCGCCGAGGACTTCGCCAATGAGATGGTGCATTCCCTGCGCCATGGCAGCATTGCGACTTTCAAGGAGAAATACCGCCAGCGGTGCGACGTGCTGCTGCTTGAAGACATTCACTTTCTCAGCGGCAAAGAGCGCACCCAGGTGGAGCTGGCGCTGACCCTGGACACGCTCTTTGATGCCGGCAAGAAATTGATTTTCACCAGCTCCTACCTGCCGTCCGACATTCCCAAGATGGACGATAAACTGACCTCGCGGTTTTGCTCAGGTCTGATTTCCAGCATCGAATCCCCTGATTTTCGCACCCGGGTCCGGATTTTAAAGCAAAAATCCCGGGTCCAGGGGTACCGGATTGCCGACGAGGTGATCGATTATCTGGCAGACGAGCTGCAGGACAATGTGCGCCAGCTGGAAAGCGGGCTGCACAGCGTTTGCGCCAAAGCCTCGCTTTTGGGGGTCCCGGCCAGCCGGGAGTTGGCTGCCAGTGTGGTGCGCAACATCGCCAGCCAGAAAAAGCGGATCACCATCGAGGTGATCAAGCGCCTGGTCTGCAACCATTTCAAAATCTCAACGGATGAAATCGCCTCCCGCTCCCGTAAGCAGTCCGTTGTCCGGCCCCGCCAGATCGCTTTTTACCTGGCGCGCAACTACACCGATCAACCCCTTCAGGCGATCGGCAAAAGCTTCAACCGCTATCACGCCACCGTCTTGCACTCCATTGGCATCGTCGAGCGCGGGATCAAGGAAAACAGCGCCATGCAGCAACAGGTGGATTTTTTCTGCAAGCGCCTGGAGTCCGGCAAATTCTGATCCGCCCCCCCGACGCCCGGCCGGCTGCGGCTGTTGCTGAAGCGCCGTTTGCCGCGGGGCGCTATCCCCCAACCTCACCCCAGACCGCTGACACTGCGCCGCTGGCCGGCTTCCCGCTTTTTAACTACGCCCTTTCGTTTTCTCATCAGCGCCGACCTTCGATCAACCGCTCAGGGTCGCGGCAATAAAATTTCCACGATATGGCGCCGGATTTTGGTTCGTCACCCAGGCACATTCGCCGGCGCATATCGGGATATGTGCCGGCGGATGTAACGCCGGTGACGGGCCAAAAGACAAGCAAGATGTGCAATTATTTCTTGCCGAGGCCCTAAGTCCCAAACCAGCTGGTTTCGAAAGATGGTTCAATTTTCGGCGCGCAAACATCCACTAAGGACGGGCACTTATGGCCACGGCCCCCCAATGGGCTGCGTCCGTTTGGGGGCCGGGAGGGAATTTTAGGGCAGGGGAAGGGGGGCGGCGTTTCAAAGGCAGGGGCTGCCACCGCCGGGGCGGCCACCGGTGGGCCGGCCGGCCAGCCGGGGTGGGGCTTTGGCTGATGGGCGATGTCGCGCCATCGGAGGCGGGGGTACCTACTGCACGGTGATGAAGAGCTCCTCCGCGGAGACCATTTCCTCAAGGATCTCCATGCGTGAATTGCGCTCTTTTTCGATGGCGCAGCGCAGGCTCAACACGCAGAACTTGGCGCAGACCCGATCCCGCGGGCTGAAATCGCCGAAGCAGCCCAGGTGATCCACCAGCGGCGACGGGCTTCTCAGAACTTTTTCCTGTTTCATGCGACCTCTTTTTGCTCCAGTTGGGCGATCATTTCCTGGTGGACCCGGCCGTTGGACGCCAGAATTTCGGGATATTGCGGCGTGAACGGGCGGTTGGAAAAATCGGTGACAACCCCCCCGGCCTCCCTCACGATCACCACCCCGGCGGCGGTATCCCAGGGGTGGAGGTTCTCCTCCCAGAAGGCCTCAAACCTGCCGTCGGCCACGTAACAGAGGTCCAGGGCGGCGGCGCCCAGGCGCCGGACACCCTGGCTGGCCTTCAGGCAGCGGGCGAAACGACCCATCATGGAAGGCATGCTGTCGGCGAAATTGTAGGGAAACCCCGTCACCAGCAGGCTGTCACCCAGCCGGGCAACCGGCGACACCCGGATCTGGCGGCCGTTGAGGCTTGCGCCCCGCCCCTCCACGGCGTTGAACAGCTCCCCGCTGAGGGGGTTGAGCACGACGCCCGCGACCAACCGCCCCTGATGGGCGAAGGCGATCGAAACGGCGAAAAGCGCGACCTGGTGGGCGAAATTGGTGGTGCCGTCCAGCGGGTCGATGATCCACAGGCAGTCGCGGTCGCCGGCGGTTTCACCGCTTTCCTCGGCCATTACGGCATGATCGGGAAACGCCTGCCGCAGGGTTTGGATGATGGCGCGCTCGGAGGCGGTATCGGCTTCGGTCACCAGGTCGATGGCGCCTTTTTTGCGAATTTCGGTCAACTTGCCGAATCGCGCCCGGAGAACCTCTCCACCTTCGTAAGCGGCGGCGACGGCAATGCGTTTGATGTGGTCAAGATCCATAAAGAGTTTCTTTTATCGGGAATGGCGAATCAATGTCAACTATTTTTGACGGTTCCGCAAAAAGCCCACTTTCTGCATTGCGCCGCATCTCGAAGTCGTTGCGGCGTGCATCGGTACGTCCGACGCCGCTGAGATTTGCGCGCCGAAAATTGAACTATCTTTCGAAACCGTCTGGTTTTAGACTTTTTACCGCTTACCCTGCCGGGCGGTGTCTTAGAGAGGAATTCTGACGGCCGCTGCGATGCTTGGCCCGGGACGACGGGAAAAAAATTAGCCGGCGGCGCCGCGCCCAGGAGGGT
>JASFIY010000029.1:0-10115 GCA_050122415.1 Desulfobacteraceae bacterium | reverse complement strand
CAAGGCCAGGCAAATCGGCGTCGTTTTAAGGGGAGCGGACTTCAAAGATCTCTGATGCGGGCCAGGGGGGCTGAGCGGAAATCCGCCCCGTCCGGATTATTGGGGGTGGACGCCGGCCGACCGGCCCGTTTACAGGGGGTTGGCCAAAAAAGGCTTGCGAAATTCTGGAAAATGTTTCAAATTGTATCCACTTTCGATTGTCGATTTTTCCACCGGTTGAATCTCGCCAGCGCCAAGATTTTTCTGAAGTTCGGTAACAGCGCTTTCTCCCGTCTGAACCCAATCGGTGCATTCCTATTGGAGACGATCACCGGAAAGGCAGCCGAATTTCCCATGCGATTGCCCCAGCGCATCCAGTTCTTCTCCTCGAACGGCCGCCCGCCGCGGCAGGGGGTCAAAGCAGGATTTTTCACCTTTTTCGATCGGTTTTTTTTTATCGGTCTCCCGTTGTTTTTCCTTCCGACCCATCCCGGTCGTTTTGAGCAATGATTGCCTGGGACCTTTCGCCGGCCTGTCGCCGGCGGCGACGGGGGGTGAATTCATCCGAAAATCGGGCCGGACCCAAAATCGCCGTATAGATAGAATTCCCACAGCGCAACCGTTCGATTCGGTTCAAACGAAGTAAACGAGCCCGGAATACTTTGAGCAACCCAAGGGGCCTGCTCACGCGATCTCACCTCAGATCCAGGCGATGATTACCGGCGCGTGGGCCAAACCAGAGAATTGATGATCCCGTCGGGATTGTCCCAATGTCGCCGGCGCAGTGGAAGGCCTTCCGGCCGGTGCACGCCGGGCATCCAGAGAACCAGGAATCATGGAACGAATCTTCCTCTCCTACACCTACAATCCCCATCCCGATTTCGCTCAGAGCACGGATCGTCTGCAGCGTGCCGCCCGGGTGGTGGCCGAGGCGCTGGGTCTGCGGGTGGTGGACGGCGTGGATCTGGGCGGGCGGGCCATCGATGCGGAGATCGTGCGGCGCATCGACGAGGAGGCTGACGCCCTGGTGGCCATTGTCACCCCCCAGGCCGATACCGTGGGCAACCCCGTTGCACCGCTTTACGTGTCGGATGAGTATCAACTCGCCCGCAGTCGGGGGAAAAGTGCCATCCGGTTGATTCATGAGCGTCTTTCCGTAGGGGGCCTGGGACAGCATGACGAGTACATCCCGTTGCGCGATGGGGATGAGCTGAGCGCGGTGCTCAAGCTGATCCGCACCCTGGCGTTGTGGAAGCGTCAGGCCGGGCGCTCCATGCTGGTGGAAATCGAGCCCGCCGAGGTGGGTGACCGCTACCGGGTCGATGCGCTGGGCCATGTCTGCGAGTACCAGGTCCTGGCCGACTTTGCCTACTCGGGATGGGAGCGGGCCACCATCTGGACGGAGCCGGGTGCCACCTTCGCGCACCTGCCCCGGGTCCCCCCAGAATCGAAGGTCAAGCTGCGGCTAGCGGTGGATGGTGAGCACTGGGAGTCCCAGTTCTGCAACCCCACCGGACGCATCCAGCTGAAGAGGGTACCGGGATGAGCTATCGTATCGAGCAGGAGCAAACCTATCTGGGCAAGGACCGCTGGCGCTGGGCCACCTGGATCGAGGCCACCGATTCGGAGTTGGATCGCATTGCCAAGGTTACCTGGCGGTTGCACCACACTTTCCCCCAGCCCGTGATCGAGGTCACCGATCGGCCACGACGCTTCAAGATCGTGCTCAGCGGCTGGGGTGTGTTTCAGATCCGGGCCGAACTGGAGCTTGCCGACGGCGGCAGGCAACAGCTCAGCCACTGGCTCCAGCTGTCCTATCCCGAGGTGGGCTCCGCCCCCCTGAGGGGGGCGCCCTCCAAGGAAACGCCTCCCGATAGCCCGGAGCGCAAGATTCAGGGGCCGCGGGTGTTTCTCTCCTATGGTTCGGAAGATGCCCACCTGGCAACCCGGGTCAAGGCGGCCATGCGGGATCACGGCTTCGATGTGCGGGATGCGGCCGAGATCGCGCCCGGTGAGCCCTTCAAGGCCGCGGTCCAGCGCATGATCCGCGAGAGCGATCTGGTGCTGGGCCTTGTGACCAGCGAGTTTGCAAGCCCCCACGTGATCGCGGAACTGAACACCGCCCAGCAGTCCGCCAAACCGGCTGTCGCCGCGGTGGGCCTTGAAGTGGGGGAGGTTTTCGGTCTGGACAAAGGGCTTAAGCGGATCGGGCTGAATTTGGCCGCACCCGGCTCCGAAACCGAGCTGGCCGAGCGTCTGATCAAGGAGCCCTTGAAAAAGGGATGACCATGGGCGGTCTATCCTTGCAGGAGTCCCGCCGAATGCCGGTGGATCCCCGTGCGCTATATTGTCCCACGGGGCTGACGGTGGCCCCCGGACAGCGCTACGGGTTTCTCGCCTCGGGGAAGTGGCGGGACGGCTGGCTCTGTCCCTGCGGTCCCAACGGCTGGCCGGGCGGGCCGTTTGAGGCCTTCAACCGGTTGCCATGGCACCGGTTCTTTCTGCTCTGCGGCACGGTGGGAGAGGACGACGCCCGGGCTTTTCCCATCGGCGAGGGGCGGGAGTGGTGGGTCCCGGAGGCGGCGGGCGGCCTGGACGACCGGCGGCTCTTCCTGTTTGCCAACGACTGGCGGGCCTTTTACTTCAACAACCACGCCGTGCCGCCCGAAAAGGGCGGACCGCTCACGGTCATCATCACCCGCCTGGCCTGAGCGTGCCAAGCCCCGGGTGCAGCCGGGGGCCCTGCAGCCGATTGCCTAGCGGGTCGCCATCTCCACAAAGCCATCGAAGTTCCTTGTTTTTAAGAACTCATGACAAACAGGAGCGTGAGCCATGACCACTGCCGAATCATTTCGTGTTGCCGGTTTGGAAGGCGCCACCGAGAGCCTCGCCACCCGGGAGGTCAGCATCTCCTCCAACCGGCGGCTGCTGCCCCGGGGTTTGCGGGAATCCGGGGCCGCCGAAATGGCGGTTCGGGCGGATGAGGTGGTCCGGGTGGAGCTGGGCAACGGCTTCGTCCTGTGGATTCGGGCCGACGACCTCATCAAGGAGCACGGCACCCGGGTCCTCGGCCGGGGCGGCGAGCCTGCCTGGGAGATCGCCCTGCGAAAGCCCAGCCGCATCCGGCAGCGGGGCGAGCGCGGCTGGTTGAAGCTGGGCATACGGGTGTTGGATTTTTTCGGCATCGATCTGGCCGGCAAAACCGCCCACGCCCTGGGCCACAAGTTCGAGGCCAAGCAGCTTGGCGGCAACCGCCCCGGGCTCTATCGCTGCCAGCTGACGGGGGACTTTTCGCTTCTGCCGGTGGATGCCGAAAACCCCGTTGGCGAGGGTCGGGGGCCGATTCTGGTCTTTCTCCACGGCACCGCCTCCAGCACCAAAGGGAGTTTCGGCAAGCTGTGGGAGGGTCAAAACGCCCGGGGGCAGGAGGCCCGCAAGGTCCTGGGGGAGACATACGGTGAGCGCGTGTTTGCCTTCGAACACTGCTCGCTGACCCAGAGTCCCATCCAAAATGCGTTGGAACTGGCGAGTCTCCTGGACAAGCTTCTGCCAGACGGCGCGCCGCTTCACCTGGTCAGCCACTCCCGGGGCGGCCTGGTGGGCGAGCTGCTTTGCCTTGGCCAGCGCGACACGCAAAGCGATCCTCTCCAGGCCGACTATGCGGAACTCTTCCAGGCCGACCGCACCATGGCCCGCCAGCTCGGCCTGAAGCCGCTGGATTCCAAATCCGAGAAGGCCAGAGACGCGGCCTACCAAAAAGATCGCGACATGCTCGAAAAGTTGCGGGACCTTCTGGATCGCAAAAAGTTCCAGGTGACCCGCTTCGTGCGGGTGGCCTGCCCGGCGCGTGGCACGACCCTGGCTTCGGGGCGGCTGGACCGGTGGCTGTCGGTGCTGGATTTCATCAGCGGCAAGGGGTTTTTCGGGGACGCGCTGGATTTTCTGCTGGCGGTGGTCAAAGAACGCACCGACCCCCGGACCCTGCCGGGTCTGGAGGCGATGATGCCGGGCTCGGCGCTCACCCGGCTGCTGCACCACCCGCATCTGAAAACGGAGGCCGATCTCGCGGTGATCTCAGGCGATATCGAGGGCGAAACCCTCTGGGGACAGATCAAGCTGCTGGCCACCGACTGGTTCTACGGCGCCGATCACGACCTGGTGGTCAACACCGGCTCCATGTACGGCGGTATCCGGCGCCCAAAAAAAGGCGCGCGCTTCCAGTTCGACCGGGGTGCGGCGGTCTGCCATTTCAACTACTTCGAAAACAGAAAAAGCATCACCTGGCTGGTTTCGGGTCTGACCCGCAGCGATGCCGGCGACGGGGGATTCCAACCGATCGAGAAAGCCAAGCACGAGGCGCCGCGCTGGCGCGAGGCCGTGCGCCGCAGCCGGGCGGCCGGCACGCCGAGACCCCTGGCGGTGGTGCTGCCGGGGACCATGGGCAGCGCCCTGAGCGTGGACGGCGAGTCGGTTTGGCTGAACTACTGGACGTTGATGTGGGGGGGCCTGGCGCGCCTCAAGGCGCCCGGACACCGGATCGATCCCACCGATCTGCTGGACCAATTCTACGGCCCCCTGCTGGAGTTTCTGGCCCGCAGCCACCGGGTGGAGATATTCCCCTACAACTGGCGCGACTCGGTCCGCGATGCGGCCCAAAAGCTGGCGGACAGACTTGAAGTCTGGCTGCCCGACGCCGAGCGCAGCCGGCAGCCGGTGCACATCATCGCCCACTCCATGGGCGGGCTGGTGGTGCGCGCGATGATGGGCGAGGGCGACCGCGGCGCCAAACTCTGGCAGCGGATCGCGGCGCTTCCCAACAGCCGCTTCATGATGCTGGGCACCCCCAACCACGGCTCCTACGAGGCCATGCGCTGGTTGACCGGCTTCAACCCCACCCAGGCCAAGCTCGCCCTGCTGGACCTGAAAAACAGCCTGGACGCGATCATCGGTATCGTTCGGGAGTTTCCCGGCCTCCTGGAACTGCTGCCCTTCGCCGCGGGGGACCCGGATTTCAGCCAACCGGACCTGTGGCGGGACTTGAAGCAGCAACTGGCCGCGGAGTGGGAAACAGCCGGGGAAGCGTTTCTGGCAGAAGCCAGAACCACCTGGGACAAACTGAGCAATGCCGTTCCCGACCCCAAGCTCAGCGTTTACGTGGCGGGCTCCCAGAGGGCCACGGTGGCCGACTATGAGCTGGTGCCCTACGAGGAACCCCGCCTGGCCGGACAAAAACGGCTGGACTTCAAGGGCACTGCGCAAGGTGACGGGACCGTGACCTGGGCCTCCGGCGCCATCGGCGATGTGCCGGTCTGGTATCTGGAGGACACGGCCCACGACGAGTTGTGTGCCAAAAAACGGGCGTTTCCCGGCTATCTCGAGCTGCTGATGACCGGCACCACCACCCGCCTGTCACAGGTGCCGCCCCTGGCGGTGCGCGCGGGCCGGCGGCCGGAAGGCCTTTTCAGCATGCCCAGCGTGCCCCCCAGCGACGGCATTCCCGACGAGGAGAGTCTGCGGAGCTTCGGCTTCGGCCCCAGTCGGCCTTTCGACCCGGCCGCGGCAGGCCGGGGGGTGCCCGCCATCAGGGTCAGCGTCCGGCACGGGGACTTGGCCTACGCCTCCCACCCGGTCCTGGTGGGCCACTACTGGGGGGACACCATCGTCAGCGCGGAGGAGGCCTTGGACCGCCGGCTGGACAAGATGCTTACCCAGCGGCGCGATCTGGGCATCTATCCCGGGCGGCTGGGCACCCACGCCCTGTTCTTCAACCGGAAAAAAGATGCCGAGCCAGGGGGCGCCATCGTCGTCGGGTTGGGGCAGGTGGGCGAGATCTCGCCCAACCTTCTCACCTCCTGCGTCCGCGACGCCCTGCTGGACTATGCCCTCAAGGCGGCCCAGTGGCCGGATGAACGCTTCGGGCCCATAGGGGGGGGCCGCTCGGTCAGGATCACCTCCCTCCTGGTGGCCACGGGCGCCGGCGGCATGAGCGTCCGGGATTCGGTTGGCGCCATCCTGCGCGGGGCCGCGGCGGTCAACCGCAAACTGGTCGATGCCCGGCTGGAGGACCGCGTGGTGATCGATCGGATCGAATTTCTCGAGTTGTTCGAAGATGTCGCCATCTCCGCCGCCGAGGCCCTGGAAGCCGCCGTTTCCGATGGCGAATTGGACATGGCGCTGGACTGGCCCGCGCGGTTGGTCGAAGCGGGGGAGGGCGGGCGGCACCGAATCCGATTCGGTGAGGCCGAGGGGTGGTGGCAGCGGCTGGAAATCGTCCGTGAAGAAGAGAGCGACCTGCTGCGCTTCGTTGCCACCACAAACCGCGCCAGGGCCGAGGAGACCCTTGCCACCGGCCAGTTGCGCCTGGCCGATCGCTTCATCCGGCAGGCCTCGCGATCCGCCAGCGCCAATCCCGAGGTGGCCAAGACCCTCTTCGAGATGCTGCTGCCCAATCGACTCAAAGAGCAGGCCCCCAAACAGGACGATCTGGTGTTGCTGCTGGATGACGCGTCCGCGCGTTTTCCGTGGGAACTGCTGGAGGACCGCTGGAGCCATTCGGGACGCCCGCCGGCGGTGGCCTCGGGGCTGATCCGTCAGCGCAAGACCCCCAAGTTCCGGCCCCACCCGGCACACGCCGCGGATCCCACCGCACTGGTGATCGGCAACCCCGACCTGGAGGGCTGGAACGCCTTCGGCGACCTGCCCGGTGCGCGCAGCGAGGCCCAGAAGGTGTTGGCCATGCTGAACGCCAACGGCTTCCGCGCCGTCGGCTGCATCGACGAGCGAACCGACGCCATCCTCTCCGGGCTCCACCAGGACGCCTGGCGCATCCTGCATCTTGCCGGCCACGGGGTGCACGCATTTGAGATCGACGACCCGTTGAGCGCCGAGGATTCCGAGGAGGTCGGAAAAACCCCAAAGGGTCTGTCCGGTAAGGAAGTCCGGAAGGCCCCGAAGCGCATTTCCGGCATGGTCATCGGCAGGGACACCATCCTGACGCCGGGGGATGTGGAACAGATGCGCTGGGTGCCGGAGCTGGTCTTCGTCAACTGCTGCCACCTGGGAAAAACCGGCCCACCGTCCCATGTCGCCTACGGCCTGCTGGCGGCCAACCTCGCCATGCAGTTCATCGACATGGGGGTCAAGGCGGTGGTGGCGGCCGGCTGGGCCGTGGATGACGGCGCTGCCGAGGCCTTTGCGGAGACCTTCTATCGCCGTCTACTCTCCGGAAACGCCTTCGGCGAGGCAGTCCGGGCGGCGCGCGAGGAAATCTGGCTGCGCTTTCCCAGCGTCAACACCTGGGGCGCCTACCAGTGCTACGGCGACCCGGCCTTTCGGCTGCACGGAGACGGCACTGGGGGGGCGGAAAAGGGGAAAAGGGCCTATTTCACTCCCCATGAACTGATTGCCGACCTGGACAACCACACCCAGTGGATCCGGATGCAGATGCGCGCCGAAGACCCCGATGGATCGTCGCTGACCGCCATGGGGAGGCAAATCGAGAAATTCATCAACCGGATCCCGGTACCCAACCGCCAGGAATGGTTAAAGCGCGCCGATGTGGCCGCCGCCCTGGGGTTTGCCTGGGGCGAAACCGGCGCCTACCGAAAGGCGGCGGATTGGCTGGAAAAGGCCATCACGGCCGACCAGGGCGACTGCCCCATGCGGGCCGTGGAGCAGGCCGCCAATTTCACGGTGCGCGCCGCCGCATCTGAATGGCGGGAATTGCGCCAACTGAAGGCCGACGAGGAACGTGCAAAAAAGCGCCGGAAGCTGTTGGAAGCGGTCGGGCAGGCGTTGGAGACCCTGGAGCGCCTGGTGCAAACCGGTCGGAGCATCGAGCGGCTGAACCTTCTGGGCGGGGCCTTCAAGCGCCAGGTCACCATCGCCGAAACCCTTGAAGAGAGGCAAAAAGCCCTCGAAAGCATGGGGAGCTATTACCGCGGGGCCTATGAACTGGACCGCGAGGACCCTTACGCCTTCACCAATTATGCCCTGGCCAGAGTGCTGTTGGAGCGGATCCGCAAATCCCGTGCAGCGACCTGGAGGACGGAATTGGTAGCCGAATGCCGCCAAACCATCGACATCGCCCGCAAGCGCTATGAAGAAAAACCCGATTTCTGGGGTGCCGTGGCCGAAGCGGATTGCCTGCTGGTCATGCTCCTGGCCAACCCGAATGCGGCAGCCCAAAAGATGGAAGAGGACGCCGAGGCCATCGTGGAAAAGTACCGGGCCGCCGGCCTGCGGGGCACCAGCCCCCGGCAGATGGCCTCGATCCGGGAGCACCTGGATTTCATCATGGAAGTCTACGAGGCCCCCAACAACAGGATCGAGGAGGCTTTGGAGATGATTCGGAATGCGATCTGAAATCCGGTCCAAGGCTTCCCGCCGCGCGGCACCCGGGCGGTGGCCGTGAACCGGAAAGCGTTTGTTTTCCGTTCACCGATATTGCCGGAACCGAACACGGTCCGGACCAGGGCAAGGGGAGTGAATGCGCCGCGGAGGGCGGGGCTGGAGGGGCAACAAACACCACATCCTAAAGGAGGTGTCTCATGGCGTGGAAATGGTATGAAATCACCAGCTACAAAGTGTCGGTGGGCGGTCAGGGGACCTACTACGGCGGGGTCCAGCTCATGGGAGATGGGTTTTATGCGTTGCTAAAATTCTACAAAGAAGGCCCACTTCCCGGCGCGTCGGCCCCCACGACTTTCGGGCAGCGCTTTTACGGGCATCTGGACTATCAGCAAATGGCAACGCTGGTGGATCTCCTGCGCAACGAGAAACCTCTAAAATTCGGCTGGTTCGATCAGAACCCCAATATGTTTCATCTCATGACGGGCGAGGAACCCGTCGGCGAAGGGGACGGCATCCTGGCAGAAAACACGCCGTGAGTCGCGCAAACCGTTTACGGCGCCGCGCCGACCCGAATCTTGAGCCCAATCCCCAAAACAGAGGAGGCCTTCATGCCGGCGAACGCGTTTTTGAGAGTCGATGGGATCAAAGGTGAAAGCATCGATGACAGGCATCGGGAGTGGATCGCGGTCCTTTCCTTCTCCTGGGGCTGCAGCCAGCAGGCCAGGGCATTCCAGGTTGGCTCAGGAGGCGGGTCGAGCCGGCGGGCGGATTTTGCGGATCTTACCGTCGTAAAGCCCCTGGATGCCGCAACACCCCTGATTTTCAAGGCATGCGCCAAGGGGGAGCACATCAAGGAGGTCGTGCTGGAACTCTGCCTGGCAGGGGGGGACCGGCTGAAATTCATGGAATACAAGATGAGCAATGTCACCGTCAGCAGTGCTGCCGTCAGCGGGGGCGACGGCAGGGACCCCACCGAGACGGTTTCTTTTACCTGCGGCAAGATCGAACAGACCTACGTCAAACAGAAGCATGCAGACGGCAGCGGCGGCGGAAATGTCCAGGCGGGGTGGGACTTGGAGGCCAACAAAGCCGTATCAACCCCATCGCCCCCAAGATTAAAGCTGCCCGGTAAGCGATAAACCCCCTTTCAACGTGCCGCCGAGGCTGCCGGGCAAACTGGCGGGCACCAGGCCTCATCTCGTTAGCCATACCCCGGCAGCCGTGCGGGCTCTGCCCGCCGTAAAAGCACCCCGCCGGACTGGTGGCGCCGATTCCGGTTCCACCGAAATTGCGCCGGTGGGGATCGGCGCGATCGATCTCGGCGGAGGCGCCCCGGGGGTAGGATCTCCGGGGCGAGGGGCTGACCTCCTGATCCTCGGAAGAGATCACCGGAGAGGATCCCCCCTTTCCAGGCAGCGGAGTTATAAGACCCCGGGAAGTCGCAGCCGGTAGACACCCTCCCCCCCGGGCGGCCTCCTCCCACCCCGCCGCGGTGGGCAGCCGCAGCCCATACCCCGCCAGTGATTCGGGCAAAACATCCGTCAGCCGACGGCAGAAAGCCATGGCCGCATGCCACGAAACCAGATTTGCCGGGTGAATTAATATGCCGGGAAGGGCCTCCCTGTCACCTGGCACCGTGCCCGAAGCGGATCTCCGCTTAGGTCTCCAACCGGGCCGGGGTGGTGGTGTCAAGCGAGACCTAAACGTCGATGAGGCATCCGTCATCCCAGAGGTTCTCCAATTTTTCATTAAAGCCCTTTTTACGTATAATTAAGTAAAATTAT
>JASFIY010000028.1:0-10204 GCA_050122415.1 Desulfobacteraceae bacterium | reverse complement strand
GGTTCAGCCGCTATCGACCGCTGGCGCCCAACGACACCCCTGAAGGCCGCCGCCAGAACCGCCGCATCGAAATCTATTTTGACGTCCTGCGCTAGCCCCCACCGCCCGGATCACCCATCCAGGATCTCGCGGACCTTGCGCGAGAGCCCCACCATGTCGAAGGGCTTCTGGATGAAGCCGCTGCCCCCGCGGCGGATCACCTCCTGGGCCTGACGGTTGAGGCTGTAGCCGCTGGCCAACAGTACCGGCAGATCCTGACGCACCGCCCGCAGACGGTCGAAGGTGGCGCCGCCGGCCATCGCCGGCATGACCATGTCCAGGATCACCAGGTCGACCCCCTGGGGATCGACCTCCAGGATCGCCACGGCGTCCTTGCCGCTGCAGGCCAGGAGCACCTGGTAGCCCAGTTCCTTGAGCATCAGGCTGCCCACGTGCAGAATCTCCTGCTCGTCATCCACCAGCAGAATGTTTTCCTGGCCGCGGGCCAGTTCGTAGTGCACGCCGGCCTCGGCGACCACCCGTTTGTCGGAGGCCGGCAGGTAGATAAAAAAGCTCGTGCCCTGCCCCACCCGGCTGCTGACCCGCACAATGCCCTTGTGGTTCTGGATGATCCCGTAAACCGACGCCAACCCAAGACCGCTGCCCTTGCCGATCTCTTTGGTGGTGAAAAAGGGCTCGAAAATGCGCGCCATGGTCTCCTCGTCCATGCCGACCCCGGTGTCGCGCACGGTCAATTTGACGTACTCCCCCGGTTCCACGCCGTAGGAGCGGCAAAAGGCCGCCTGCAAGGCGACGTTCTCGGTTTCCAGAAAAAGCTCCCCGCCGTCGGGCATCGCCTGGCCGGCGTTGACGTAAAGGTTCAGCAGCACCTGTTCGATCTGGCCCTGGTCGACGTCCGCACTCCAGAGACCCGCCCGCAGGTTGCGGTGGATGGACACCTCTTTCTTGGTCCGGCTGAACATATCGCACGTTTTTTCCACCAGTTCGTTGAGGCAGGTGGGTTTGACCTCGTATTTGCCGCCACGCGCAAAGCCCAGCAGCTGCTTGGTCAGGGCGGCGGCGCTCTTGATGGTCTTGCCGATGGCCTGGACGTGCTCGCTGTGGGGATGGTCTTCGGGCAAATTGAGCTGCATGACCGAAATCCGTCCCTGGATGCCCATCAGCAGGTTGTTGAAGTCGTGGGCGATGCCGCCGGCCAGGGTCCCGATGGCTTCCATTTTCTGGGCGTGAATCAATTTATTTTCCAGTTCCTTGCGTTCGGCCTCCTGCCGGATCCGCTCGGTGATGTCCAGGACCTGGGCCACCACCTGCTGCCTGCCGGTGAGGTCCTTGATGATGTTTGCGCTGACGGTGACGCGTCGGATCTCGCCGTCCCGGCGCAGCACATCCAACTCGTAATGGGTCGGCACCCTGTCCCCGCGCAAGCTGCCCAAGAAGTTTTCTTTGACCAGCCGCAGGCTCTCCTCCGTCAGCAGCTTGGCCACATCGCCCCCCTTGAGGTCCTGGGCCGGGTAGCCCACCACCTGACAAAATTCGGGATTGGCGTACACCACGCGGAAGGTTTCGTCGATGATCAAAAACCCCTCGTGCGAGTTTTCGACCACCGATCGAAAGCGCTCCTCGCTTTCCCGCAGGGCCAATTCGGCCTCCTTGCGCTCGCTCACGTCGCGGGCCACGCTGAGCAGGACCCTTTCGCCGCGGTAGTCGATGGGGCGCACCTTGATCTCCACCGGCAGCGGGCTGCCGTCGGCTTTCAGATGCCACGTCTCCACCGTCCGGCGGCCCTGCCGCCCGCCCGCGGCATCCAGGGCCTCCAGGACCTGTTCGGCATCCGCCGGGGCCATCAGCGCCGAGAGGGGCAGGGCCAAAAATTCCGCCTGGGAATAGCCCAGCCGGCTGTAGCTGGCCTCGTTGGCGTCCAAGATGCGGCCCCGCACGTCCACCAGATAGACGGCATCGTCGACGTTTTCCAGAAGCTCCTTGTAGCGCGATTTTTCCTCGGCGGCCTTGAGGTTGCGCAGCATGCTGTCGAACGCCTTGGAAAGCTCGGCGATCTCCCAGTAGTCGCCGGGGCGGGTCTCGAAGGCCAGGTTTTTCTCGCCCCTGGAGATGTGAATGGCTTTTTGGGCCATTTTCCGCAGGGGGGTCGCCATCTGCTGGCCCAGGAAAATGGCCAGCCCCGCCGAAAAGGTCAGCACCGCCAGTGTAAAGAGCCCGATGAACAATGAAATTCTGAGCTTTTCGCGGACCAGGTCCTGACTGGAGAAGAGAAAATAGAGGTCGGCATAACCGTCAAGCTTGAGAATCCTGCGGTCTCCCGATCCGAGGGGCAGGGCCGCGGTGCCCGAGGCCTGGGCCAGGACCTTGTCGTCCAGGTCGAAAGCGCCGTCCCCGACCAGGCTGCTCAGTCCCCGGGGCGTGCGCACCAGGATGTCGCCGAGGACCAGCTGTTGAAGCCGGCCGATCAATTCCTGGTCCCCGCTGAGGTCGTAGCGCACATAGGCCGTCCCGAGGCGCGCCTCGTTGCTGGTGATCGGGGTTTCAAACCACCACACCAGGGGGGAGGTCTCACCTTCCGGGGCCGGCAGCTCGCCGGGCGGCGTGTTGAGCAGGGCGTCGACAAACTGCTCGGAGTGGGTCGGGCTGACCAAGGGCGCGGCGGCCTTGCGGACATAGAAACTCAGGCCGTTAACCGGAGCGTAGAAACGTGCCAGGCGATCCTGGAGCTGGGCGGGGGCATCCAGCAGGAGGGTTACGCGGATGGCATTGTCGGTGCTGAGATCCTGGAGCTGGCGCTTGATCTGAACGAAACGCCGGCTGAGGATCAGCTCGGCCTGCCCCTTGCGGGCCGCGATCTGATTGCGGAACTCCTGGTCCAGGCGCTTGCCGAAATAGATGTAGAGCACACCGGAGATCAACAGGACCGAGACCGCCACCAGGATACCGATGGTCAGCATCAGTTGGATCGAAAACCGCTTGCGTCGCTCGGTTTTCAACGGGCATCCTCCGATCCGGCGGCAGGGCGAGGGGCAATCTTGACGAACCAGTAACGATTAAAAAACCAGACGGTTTCGAAAAAAGTTCAAGCTACGGCGCGCAAATCTCAGCGGCGTGAGACGTACACCGCTAGGTCGCAGCGACTTCGAGATGCGGCGCAACGCAGAAAGTGGACTTTTTGCGGAACCGTCAATGTTTGAAACTGCGCTGGCCGGTGAAGACCATCGTGGCCCCGGCCGCGTTGCAGGCCTCGATGGCCTGGTAATCGTTGGCGGATCCGCCCGGCTGGATGACGGCGCGCACCCCTTCGCGCAGCCCCACGTCGACCCCGTCGCGGAAGGGGAAAAAGGCATCGCTGATCATGGCGGCACCCACCAGCCCGCCTTTTTCGGCGGCCACCCGGGCATCGATGGCCTGCCGGATTTCGGCGTCCCGCAAGCTGTTGTAGGCGACCCCCTCTTGCTCGAAGCAGTAGCGGTCGGCGAGCTTGCGATAGGCCTTGTCGCGGGCGATCTCGGCGACCCCCACCCGGTCCTGCTCGCCGGTGCCGATCCCCACCGTCACGCGATCCTTGACGTAGATCACCGAATTGGAGGAGACCCCGGTTTCCACCAGCCAGCCGAAAAGCATGTCCTCATATTCTTTATCGGTGGGCTCCCGCTGGATGCGAAAACTCCGCCCCTGGTGGTCGCAGGCCGCCGGTTTGAGGTCCGCCCGGGTGCGCACCTGGGAGACGAAGGACCACTGGGCGATGACGCCGCCGTCGATCAGGCTCTTGAAATCCACGCAGCGCTGGCCGACGAAGGTCTCCAGGCGCTGGATATTGCCGATCTGGATCACCCGCAGGTTCTTGCGCCGCGCGAGAATCTCCAGGGCGCCCTCCTCGAAATCGGGGGCCACCACCACCTCGGCGTACTGGTTGCCGATGGCCTCGGCGGTGGCCCGGTCCAGGCTGCGGTTGACCGCGATGCAGCCGCCGAAGGCGGCCACCCGGTCGGCCATGTAAGCCCGCAGATAGGCGCTCTCCAGGCTCTCGGCCTGGGCCACGCCGCAGGGGTTGTTGTGCTTGACGATGACCGCGGTGGGCGCCTGGTGCAGGTAGCGCAGGATGTTGAGGGCGTTGTCGGCATCGGTCAGGTTGGTCTTGCCCGGGTGCTTGCCCGACTGCAGCAGGCGGATGTCGGAGGCCAGGTGCTCTCCGGGCTGCAGGGTGCGGGTTTCGCCGAGCACCAGGTTGCCGTTGACCAGTTTGTAGAGGGCCGCCTCCTGGCCGGGGTTTTCGCCGTAGCGCAGCCCCTTGCGGACCCCCTCGATGACCCACGACACCTTCTCGTAAAAAAGGGTCTGACGCCCGTTGTCCGCGACGAAGCTGATTTCCATGCGCGGCGGGAAATGATCGTCCATGATGGTGCGGTACATCTGTTTGAGGTCCTCGGCCATGTTGCCTCCTTTTGGATTTCCGGCGGGCTGCGGACCCGCCCGCGGCGGCGGGAAGAGCCGGGCAGTCCGGGCCGGGCCGTTGTCTAAAGCCCGCGGTAGCAGCCTTCGACCGCTTCCGGCGCGCAGGTCTTGAGGAAATCGGCAATCGCGCGGTCATAGCCGGCGGTATGGGCGAACGCCTTCTGGGCCAGTTCGAAGCGCAGAGCCAGGGGCAGCCTGCCGTCATAGCCCTCCAGACGGACGAGAAGCCCGGGGTAGTCGCCGGGGTCCACCACCGAGGCCACCCGCAGATAGTTTTTGGCCGCCGCCCGGATCATGCAGGGCCCGCCGATGTCGATGTTGGCGCGGGCCTCTTCGACGCTGACCCCCGGTCGCGCGACGGTCTTCTGGAAGGGATAGAGGTTGACGACCACCATGTCGATGGGCACCGCGGCGGTGCGCACCAGGTCCTGCTGGTGGGCCTCGTTGTAGGTTTCGGTGAGCAGCCCGAGGTAGATTTTGAAGTCCAGCGTTTTCACCAGCCCCCCCTGGGTTTCGGGCTGGCCGGTGTAAGCGGAGACCTGGGTGAGGCATACTTCGGCGCGCCCCCCCAGAATTTCGGCGAGCCGTTGGAATGTGCCGCCGGTGGAAAAAATCCGGATCTCGGGATTGATCTCCAACAAGCGCGGCACGAAGCGCTCCAGGCCGCTTTTGTCGGAAACACTGATCAGCACATGGCGCACGGCCACCAGGTCGTCGATGCGCTCGACTATGTTGACACCCATTTGCGCTACCCCCTTCCTTCGTATTCCAGCAAAAAGCGTTCGAAAAAGGCTTCCATGAAACGGTGGCGCTCCTCGGCCAGCCGCCGGCCGGCGCCGGTCAGCATCCGCTCCCGGATGCGGCAGAGCTTCAGCCGGTACTCCCGGTAGCCGGTATCCTCGCGGGAGTAGGCGCGTGTCCGGGCGATGTCGCCCGTCCCGTTGTGCAGCCGGGCGCCGATTTCACCGGCGAACAGATACGCGCGCGCGATTCCCACGGCGCCGATGGCATCCAGCTTGTCGGCGTCGAAAAGCACCCGGGCCTCCAGGGTCCGGGGCGGGCGATCGCCCCTGAAACGGTGGGCGCGGATGCTGTGCAGGATGTTCTCGCGCCGCGCGGCGCTCAGCGGCAGACCCGCCACCAGGGGGGCGGCCAGCTCCGCGCCCAGAAGGGCGTGGCAGACCCTGCCGCGGGAGGCGTCCTGGCGCCCGCGGCCGATGTCGTGCAGGTAGGCGGCCATCTGCACCACCAGCGTGTCGGCGCCCTCCATCGACGCGATCCGGCCTCCCAACCGAAAGACCCGCAGGGTGTGGTCCCAGGCGTGGCTGCCGCGGGTGCCCCGCAAGTGCCGCCGGGCAAAGCGCCGCACCGCTGCGCCCAGTTCGTCGGCCGCTTCCCGGCGGGCTTCGCAACCCGCCCCGGTCCCCTGCGGGTCCGGATCTCCGGCCGCGGCAGGGCCGGCTTCCCGGTGGCAGGCCGCACGGTTACGATGCTCGGAGGCGGCGGGGGCCACGGCAACCTCCTCAGCGGGACGCGGGTTCAGGCCACCCCAGGGGGTCCAGCAGGCCGGCCAGGCTGTCGGCGACGAAGGTGGGCAGCATGAAAGCCGCCCGGTGGACGCCGGGGTTGTAGTAGCGGGTCTTGAGACCGGCGGCGGCCACCCGCCGGGGGTCGAAATCGGCCAGCGGACAGGGCCCCTTGGAGGCGAACCCGAAGCTCCAGAGGCCGCCCGGGTAGGTCAGGGTGCTGAAGAGGTAGAGGTGCAGCCGCGCAAAGAAGGGCCGCTGGTTGCGGAGCATCGGTTCCTGGAGTTCGGGATCGTAGAAGGGACTTTCGGCCTGGGACACCAGGATGCCGTCGGGGCCCAGCAGGGCGGCGGCCTTCTCGTAAAAATCGCGGTTGAACAGGGGCGTTGCGGGCCCGATCGGGTCGGTGGAGTCCACGATCACCAGATCGAAGGTTTCCCGGCACTGCGCCACGTACTCAACCCCGTCGGCGATGCGCAGCTCCAAGCGCGGATCGTCCAGGGCGCAGCTGACCGCCGGCAGGTGGGCCCGGCAGGCGCGCACCACAACTTCGTCGATCTCCACCATCACCACCCGCTGGATGCCGCCGTGCTTCAGGATTTCGCGCACGCTGCCGCCGTCGCCGCCCCCGATCACCAACACCCGCCGGGGGTTGGGGTGCACGAAGAGCGGCACGTGGGCGATCATTTCGTGGTAGACGAACTCGTCGCGTTCGGAGAGCATCACGATGCCGTCGTTGAGCAGCATCCTGCCCAGCCCGGCGGTGTGAACCACATCGACCTGCTGAAAGGGGCTTTTTTCCGAGAAAAGCGTTTTTTCGACCCGGTAGTGGGTCTCCAGAATTCCTTTGTGCTCCTCGCGGACCCAGAGATTCAAACGGCGCTGGTCGGTCATGTCAGAAAACCTCTAAAATAAGGTGGGGGGTCAGGGCGCATGCTGTGGGTCAGTTTAGCAGATCCCAGCCGCTTGCCAAACCGAAAAATGCGGGAATCCGACGCCCGCCGGCCGGCCGGCGGGTTTCAGACGCAGGCGTGGTTGCTGATGCTGACCGTCGCGCCGCAGTCGAAATCGTGGCGGCCGCTGCGGGTCAGCCGATAACCCGGCAGGGAGGGGTTTGCGGTCGGCAGGGGCCGAGGGCCGGGGCTTTGCCTGGCGGTGGTCAGCAGCACCATCAGGCGCCGGGGCTTGAAAATCGAAACCACCTGGCGAATCGTGCCGCTGTAGTCCGCTTCGTAGCGGTTGGTTTCGAAGCTGGCGTATGAGTTCTGGGGCTGGGGTGTGACGTGCACCGTGTGGTAGCGATTGCCGGCGACCGCGTTGACGGAATAGCCGTGAGGTGAAAAAAGATGGCTGTCGCGGGCCATGTCGGGATAGAGGCGGTCCAGCCCGCAGAGGGTTTCCGCTCGGGCGGCGGTTCCGGCCCCGCGGACGGAAAAAAGGGACTGCACCGCGGGGGCCAGGTCATGCATCAACACCTGAAGCGTCGCCTGTCGTGAAGGCTTACAGGCGCCGGAGCCGGCGGAATAAAGATGAACGTGATCTTCGGCTGCCGAACCCAGAAGGTGCGCCCGGCCGTTGAAAAACCCCGCCATGCGGGCGACGTCGTCCTCGAATTGGGTGGACTGCTGATCGGGGTAGAGCATGTTCTTGCGTTCGTAAAACACCCGCGCCACATTCCGCCTGCCGGTCAGGCGCAGTATTTCCGGCACCGCGTTGACCAGGGTGGTTTTGCCGCAGGTGATCATCAGGACACGGTCCTCCCAGACAAACAGGCTGGATTCGGAGAGCAGGTAGGCGTCCAGCTCTGCGGTGGAAATGCTGCTGATGATGTAGCTGCGACTGGCGTTGACAACCCGCTCCCAGCGGCCGTCACGGTTCGAGCGAAGGTTTGGGCAAGGGGAATTCAAAATGATTTCCAGCTTCTTTTCAGGTCCCTCGAAATGTTCTATGGCTGCGGTCAATTATCATAAACTCCTCTACCTTGATCGGGTTCATGCTGCAGTGGACAGCGGCCGTTCGGGAAAAACCCGCCTTTCGGGGCCGATGCCGCATTACCGGTCCGGACCATTGGGCCGCCGCCAAAATTACCGCCCTGCCCCGAATCGGCGGGCCGTTTTGAGGTCCGTTTGGCTCAGGGGCTTTGCCCCCGGCAATGTGGGAGGTAATTATTTGATTCGCCAGCGCGGTGCAATAAAAAAATGAAAATTCGACGCCCCGGGGCGACGATTTTCTGCGCCCGAACGCAATGACCCAACCGGCCGTTTTCGAGAAACCACCCCCAGCGCCCGGGTCGCCCGCCCCATCCAAGCAGCCGGGGTGGTGGCGCGGATCGCCCGGCGGCCCCTGCCGTCCCCCCCCTCAGTCCTGAAATAAAATATTTTTTTAGCACCAAATCCTGCCAAAGGAAAAAAAATTTGCCCCGCGCCCTTTTCTGGCGGGGAGGCCTAAAGGTTTGCCCTGCCCGTCCGATTTAAATTTTATCCCACTTTTTACCACCATCCCGGGATCTGTTTTTAAAATTTTTAAATAATACTAATTACTATTAAAATATCGAACATGGCGGGAACTTTTTTCTTGACTCTTCTCCAAAAATGGCATTAATTCGACGGAAAGTGTCAAATAGTGGCAAACCCTTGAAGCACCGGCCGCGGCGGGTCCGGTGACGGGTTTCAACAGCACGCGATGGCCCTGGGCGCCCGGGCCCTGGAACGGAAAAACATGTTTCGGGGAATCAACTTCCACAACATCGATCCGAAGGGGCGCGTCAGTGTGCCGGCCAAATTCCGTGAAATCGCCCGTGCCGACGGGAGCAACGGTTTCATGGTGACCCGCATGGACGGCTGCCTCCTGGGCTATCCCTTCTCCGAGTGGCTGAAGCTCGAACAACGGGTCCTGGAAACCCCCATCAAAGATGATTTTTTCCGGCGCTTCCGGCGCACCTTTATCGGCGGGGCCTCGGAATGCCCCTTTGACCGCCAGGGGCGCATCCTGCTGCCGCCCCCCCAAAGACTCTACGCCGCAATTGAAAAAGAGGTCGTTTTCGTCGGGGTGACCAACCATTTTGAAATTTGGTCGCGGGAAAAATGGGATGAGGAAAACGAAAAGATGGCGCTGGATCTGAAACAGGAGGACGCCCGCAATCAGATTGCCGCCTTAGGGATATAGGGTCATGCCGTACCACCACGTCCCCGCCATGCTCGCCGAGGTTGTCGAACTCCTCGAACCCGCTCCCGGGGATTTTTTTGTGGACGGCACCCTGGGCGGCGCGGGGCACGCCCGCGCAATCCTCGAAAAAATCACGCCCGGCGGGATCTTGATCGGCGTCGACCAGGACCCCGAGGCCGTGGCCAGCGCCCGGGCCGCGCTGCAGCCCTTTGACGGCAGCTATCACCTGTTTCACGACAATTTCGCCAATCTTCCGGCGATTCTCGCCAAACTGCCCCTCGCCGCGGTCGACGGCATCCTGCTCGACCTGGGCATCGCCTGTCACCACCTGACCGCCAGCGGCCGGGGGTTCAGCTTCCAGCGCGATGAACCGCTGGACATGCGCATGAACCCTGAAACCGGCGGCAGCGCCGCGGAATTGGTGAACTCGGCGGATGAAAAAACCCTCGTCCGCCTCTTCAGGGAGTACGGCGAAGAACGCTATGCCCCGGCGGTGGCCCGCAGGATCGCGGCCGAGCGTCGAAGCGCGCCGATCGTTTCAAGCGGCCAGCTGGCGCGCATCGTGACCGCTGCGATCCCCCGCAAGAGCGCCGCAAGCCGGAGAATCCACCCGGCCACCCGGGTTTTCATGGCGCTGCGCATCGCCGTCAACCGCGAGTTGGAACGCCTGGAGACCTTTTTGAAAGCGGCGCCCGGGCTGCTCAAGCCGGGTGGGCGCCTGGGTATCCTGGCCTTCCACTCCCTGGAGGATCGGATCGTCAAACACCACTTCCGGCAACTGGCCCGGCCCTGCGTGTGCCCGCCGGACCTGCCGCGCTGCGTTTGCGGACGCACGCCCGCAGTCCGAATCGTGACCCCCAGGGCGCGGCGTCCGACGGCGGCCGAAATCGCGCGCAACCCCATGGCCCGCAGCACCCGCCTGCGGGTTATGGAAAAGTTGTGAGCATCGCCCTGCAAAACGGAGAATAGCCGCATGGCCCCAGCCCCCCCCCGAACCCGACGCGCCGTCGGAACCCTGAGCCTCTGGGCGCTGGTGATGGTTTTCTTCCTGGGGG
>JASFIY010000027.1:0-10337 GCA_050122415.1 Desulfobacteraceae bacterium | reverse complement strand
CGGCCGGCGGGGCGGTCTCTTCCGGCGGGGGCTGGGTGGGGGCTTTGGAAGCCGCCGGTTCGGCCGCAGCCGGTTTTTCGGCCGCTGCGGCGGCTTCCGCGGCCGTGTCGATGGTGCCCACGACGGCGCCGATGGCGACGGTTTCGCCCTCCTGAACGGCGATGCTCAACACGCCGTCGGCTTCGGCAACCACCTCCAGGGTCACCTTGTC
This sequence comes from Desulfobacteraceae bacterium, assembly GCA_050122415.1. Taxonomy (GTDB): domain Bacteria; phylum Desulfobacterota; class Desulfobacteria; order Desulfobacterales; family JAABRJ01; genus JAABRJ01. Next base: position 10,126 of record JASFIY010000027.1, on the reverse strand, counting down.
GGTTTCCAGCACGAACAGGACCTCGTCCTTCCGGACCTGCGCGCCATCCTGCTTGAACCACTGGGCCAGCACGGCTTCTTTAACCGATTCGCCGACGCCGGGCACTTTGATCTCTAACTTCATGGCGACTCCTGCGGTTGGGTGATGAAAGATGGGGGCGCCGTTCAGCTGACGCTGGCGCGTCCGTTGGTCGGCGCCGGGCCCACGGCACTGCTGACGATGGCGGCCTGGTCGCGGCGATAGATGTGGGGGTAGCCGCTGGCGGGGCTGGCCGCCGCATCGCGGCCGATGTAGCGCAGCGCGCCGCCCAGCGCCGCCTCCAACCGCGGCCGGACGAAGCTCCAGGCGCCCATGTTGGCCGGCTCCTCCTGGACCCAGCACCATTCCTTGCACCGCCGGTACTTCTTGATCAGCGCGGCGAGCTGCGCCTCGGGATAGGGGTAAAGCTGTTCCAGGCGGATCAGGGCGATGTCGCTTGCCTCCAGATCCCGGCGCCGCTGGGCCAGTTCGTAGTAGAGCTTGCCGCTGCAAAAAAGGGTTTTGCGAGGCGCCTTGGGGCTCTCCGGGTCCCCCAGGACCTCCTGGAAACCGCCGCCGCTGAGCTCGCCCAGGCTGGAAACGGCCAGCGGGTGCCGCAGCAGGCTCTTGGGGGCCATGACCACCAGGGGCTTGCGAACCGGCCGCAGGGCCTGCCGGCGCAGCAGGTGAAAGTACTGGGCCGGGGTGGTGGGGTTGCAGACCTGGAGATTGTCCCCCGCGCAGAGCTGCAGAAAACGCTCCAGCCGCGCGCTGGAGTGCTCCGGGCCGAGCCCTTCGAGCCCGTGGGGCAGCAGCAGCACCAGCCCGCTCAGGCGCTGCCACTTGGCCTCGCCGCTGGCGATGTAAAGATCGATCACCGACTGGGCGTTGTTGGCGAAATCCCCGAACTGGGCCTCCCAGATCACCAGCCCCTCGGGGCGGGCGATGGCGTAACCGTATTCGAAGCCCAGCACGCCGACCTCGGAGAGCATGCTGTCGAAGGCCTCGAAGGGCGCCTGATCCGCGTCGAGGTGCGCCAGGGGCACATGGCGCCGGCCGTTTTGAACATCCACCACGGAGCAGTGGCGCTGGCTGAAGGTGCCGCGCCGGCTGTCCTGGCCGCTGAGGCGCACCGGGTGGCCCTGGACCACCAGAGAGGCGAAGGCCAGGCTTTCGGCGTTGGCCCAGTCGATACCGGCGCCGTTTTCCACCGCCTCCAACCGCTTTTCCAGCAGACGTTCCAGCTTGGGATTGATATGGAAGCCCTCGGGCAGCGCCTGCAGCCCCCGGGCCAGTCGCTCCAGGGTCTTGCGGGCAACCCCGCTTTTAAACGGGGCGGGATCCCAGCGCCCGTGATAACCTTTCCAGTTTTCGTAGAAGCGCTGATCGGGCAGCGCGCAGGACTGCTGGTGGGCCTCCTCGTAGGCCTTCTCCAGCTCGGCGTTGATCTCGGTTTCAAAGCGGGTCAGGGTTTCGGCGTCCACCAGCCCCGCCTCCTGCAGCTGCCCGGCGTAGAGCTTGTAGAGCGGCGGCCGCTCCCGGATGCGGTCGTACATCTGGGGCTGGGTGAAGTAGGGCTCGTCGCCTTCGTTGTGGCCGTAGCGCCGGAAGCAGACCAGATCCAGCACGACATCCTTGCCGAAGGTGCGCCGGTAGTCGCAGGCCAGGCGCGCCACGTGCACCAGGGCCTCGGGATTCTCGCCGTGAAGGTGGAAGACCGGCACCATCAGCATCTTGGCGATGTCGGTGGAATAGCGGGTGGAGCGGGCGTCTTCGGGCAGGGTCGTATAGCCGATCTGGTTGTTGATCACCAGATGGACCGTCCCGCCGGTGCGGTAGCCCTCCAGCTGGGAGAGGTTGAGGGTCTCCATCACAACCCCCTGGCCGGCGAAGGCCGAGTCCCCGTGGACCAGCACCGGCATCACCCGGGCGCCGGCGTCCGCGCCGGCCAGGTCCTGCCGGGCGCGGGCGAAGCCCTCCACCACGGGGTTGACCGACTCCAGGTGGCTGGGGTTGTTGATCAACACCATGCGCAGGGAGTCGCCGGCCGCGGTTTCCAGATCGGCCAGGTAGCCGTTGTGGTACTTCACGTCGCCGGCGCCGACAATCTCGTCGGGATTGTAGCAGTTCTCGAACTCGTTGAAGATGTCGAAATAGGGTTTGCCCAGGATGTGGGCCTGGATGTTGAGGCGCCCGCGGTGGGCGGTGCCCAGGATGATTTCGCGGCAGCCGCCCGCCACGGCCCGGGAAACGAGGCTCTCAAAGAGCGGGATGACGCCCTCGGCGCCTTCCAGCGAAAAACGGGTCTGACCCGGGTACTTCTTGTGCAAAAAGGCCTCGAAGAGCCCGGCCTGGAAGAGCTTGCGGAGGATCTGCAAGCGGGTCTCGGTGGACAGCCGCGGGCGGTTGCGGTGGGGTTCCATGCGCGCCTGCAGCCAGCTGCGCTCGGCGGGGTCCTGGAGGTGCATGTACTCCACGCCGATGGCGCGGCAGTAGGTCGCGCGCAGCGCCTGGACGATCTCCCGCAGGGGGGCCTGGCGCTCCTCGTCGCCCAGGCGGCCGGTGTAGAAAGGCGTATCCAGGTCTGCGGCCGATAGCCCGAAGGCCTCCAGGCTGAGCAGCGGGTGTTCGGTGGGGCAGGCCACCAGGGGGTCCAGACAGGCCAGCAGATGGCCGAGATCGCGGTAGGCATAGATCAGGGCATCCACGCGGCTTTGCTTGCGCACCTGCTCCTCGCTGCAGGTTTCCGCAGCGGGCAATTCGGGGCCAAGCCGGGAGACGCCCAGTTCGAAGCCTTCGAAAAAACGGCGCCAATCATCCGCGACCGCGGCCGGGTCCTGGCGCCAGAGGGCATAGTGGCGGTCGATGACATCGATGTTCAACGTTTCGGAAAGCGTCATGAGGGTGAGACCTCCCTGAATAGTTGGAAAGGCGTGGGGGTGAACGGAAGCGGGGGCCGATTCAGGCGGCCGCCGCCCCCGCCAGGCGAGCGAACCAGTCCACCACCAGTTCGGCGATCTTTTGGCGGTGGGACTCCTGGCTGAACATGTGGTCGGCACCGGGGATTATCGCCAATTGCGCGCCATCGGGGTTGAGATCGCGGGCGCGGTGCGCCTCGGCTACCGGCACGATCTCGTCCTGATCGCCGTGCACGACCAAAAGCGGGACCTGCAACCCGGCGACGGCGGCCGGCAGATCGTAGCGCTGGGCATCCCCGAAAAAGCTCTCGGTCAACTCCAGGGTGCGGCCCCGGCTGATGAAGGTCACCCGCCCCTTGGCTTCCAGCTCGGTGCGCAGCTTCGGCGTCAGAAAATGGCCGGGCATCGTTCCCGCCAGCCGGCCGGCCAGGGCGCAGACCCCCCGCACCTCGGGGGCCGCGGCCGCGGTCAGCATGGCCACCACGGCCCCCATGCTGTGGCCGAGCAGCCCAATCCAGTCCACCCCCTGACGGCCGAGGTAGGCCATCGCGGTCTTCACCTCGCCGATCTGCTTGGTGTAGTTGGAGCGCGCGAATTCGCCTTGACTCTGGCCGTTGCCCGAGAAATCAAAGCGCAGGGCGCTGAAACCGGCTTCGGCCAAACGGCTGCCCACAAGCCGCAGGATGCTGATATGACGCGAGCAGGTAAAACAATGCCCGATCACCACCCCACGGCGGGTTGGATTTTCGGGCAGATGGAGCGTCGCGGCCAGGGTCTCGCCGGCAGCGTTCTGAAATTCGACCTGTTTCTGCATTACCTCACCTTTTAGCCAAAGCCCCGCGCCGATGTCAACACTCAAAGCGGCTGCGGCGCGTGGCGGGCCCGCGTTACGATCACCACCAGTAGGGATGATAGCCCCAGGGCCGAAAGGGGTAAGGGTAGGGATACCACCGGTAGTAGTCTTCAACAGCGGGATCCGGCCGTGGGGGCCAGAGATGAATCTCCCGGACCTTGATGACCGGGTAGGGGTATCGGGTCTCGCCCAGCGGCAGGCTCTGGGTCCCCGTGAGCTCCCCGGCCACCGTCACGTAACGCCCGGCGCCGTAGATCTCCGGATCCAAAAAGCCTTCGTAGAGCGCCAGAAAACGCCCCTCCGAGGCGTCCACCGCTCTGGGCTCCAGCCGGTGGTTCAGCGGCTTCTGCAGCACCTTCACGCGGGTGGCGGTCGCAAAGGGCGTGGTGTCGATGATCCTCCCGCCCCAGACCAGGGTTTCGCCCACATACGCTTGGGGGTTTTCCCGCACCGCACGCACGCCGATGTTTGGATCCGCCTGGTCGCGCAGGGGTTTGGAGATGACCGCGGTGCAGCCGACAAAGGCCGCCAGCAGCGCCGCCATCAAGCCCAAGCGGGTCAGGGGACGCTTTTCCATGACCACTCCTTGCATGGGTGTTTTGCATGGCCGATCGGCCGCCGCCCTCCGGCGACGGCTCCCACAAATTGATAAGTTAAACATTTTAAACCCTCAAAGGAAGGGTCTGCGGAAAGTTCGAAACCGGACGGTTTTGAAAAAACGGCGCATCGCCACCCGCAGGCTGTGGCTTGCCCCGCTGTTCAGCGCCCCGGAGCTCCCCAAGCGCGTCAACCCGCAAGCGATGGCCACCGTTTCGGCCCAGATTCCACTTGTCAAGGGGTATGGTTACCATCTAAGATGCTTACCGGCTGTGTCGCGAACTCATCAAAGGGAGGAAGGGAATGGAAATCAAGGAACCGGTCATCACCCAAGAGGACATCCTGAAACTGGCGGATCCGGCGTTCAACAACCGTCACGTCTGCATCGTCACCGGCTGCGGCACCGGCATCGGCCGGGCCACCGCGGTGGCCGCCGCAGCCAACGGGCTGACAACCGTGGGCCTGGACGTCAACGTCGCGGAAAGCCAGAAGACCCAGCAGATGGCGCACGATATGGGCGGGCAGATGATTTTTATCCAAACCGACCTGGCCCGCGACGAGGAAATCGCGGGGGCGGTGGGCGAGGCGGCCAAACTGGGCACGATCAAATACCTGGCCAATATCGCCGGGCTTCAGCACATCGATTCGGTGGAAAATTTTCCCATGGAAAAATACGACCTGATGCAGCGCATCATGCTGCGGGCACCCTTCCTGCTCTCCAAACTGGTCATTCCGCACATCAAAAAAAGCAGCGACGGGGTCGGTGCCATCGGCAACATGGCCTCGGTCCACGGCCACATCTGCACGGTCAACAAGCCGGTCTACAACATCACCAAGTTCGGCCTGCGGGCCCTGAGCCAATCGATCGCGGCTGAGGGCGGGGGCAAAATCCGTTCTTTTACGGTCAGCACCGGGTTCGTCAAGACCCCCCTGGCCCTCAAGCAGATTCCCGCCCAGGCCGAACAGCGCGGCATCAGCCCGGAGGCGGTGGTGCGCGACGTGATGATGGGCACCTCGCGGGTCAAGGAAATGATGGCGCCGATCGAGGTCGCCAACCTCTTTCTGTTCGGATTTTCGCGCTTCTCAAAATACCTCGTGGGCGGCGATCTGCTCTTTGACGGCGGGATGGTGCTGACCTACTGAGCACCGCCGGTTGCCGACCAACCCGAATCCCCCGGCCTTCACCACCGGCCGATTTTTCTGAAAGCCCCGGCGGATGCGCCTTCACTCAAAACCATGCCATGCAGCAAACCCCCAGGAGGTCTGCCATGCCCAGCTCCCATCCGTTCCGCGCCGACCTGAAGGCGCGCATGAAAAAAGGCAAAATCGTCAGCATGCCGGAGGCGGTTGAGATCATCCAGAACGGGGACACCGTGGCCACCGAAGGGTTCGTGGGGATCGGTTTTGCCGAGGGGGTCGCCCGGGCGCTGGAGGAGCGGTTTCTCGCCACCGGGCATCCCCGGGACCTGACCCTGATCTATGCCGCCGGCCAGGGGGACGGGAAGGAAAGGGGCCTCAACCATCTGGCCTACGAGGGTCTGGTGCGCCGGGTGATCGGCGGCCACTGGGGCCTGGCACCCAAGCTGCAGAAGCTGGCGCTGGACAACCGGATCGTGGCCTACAACCTGCCCCAGGGGGTGATTTCGGTCATGTTCCGGGACATCGCCGCCAAGCGCCCGCGCACCATCACCGCCGTGGGCCTGGGGACTTTCGTGGACCCGCGCCAGGGCGGCGGTAAAATCAATGCCCTGACCACCGAGGAGCTCGTCGAGCTGATCACATTCGACGGGCAGGAATACCTCGCTTACAAGACGCTGCCCATCGACATCGCCGTCATCCGGGGCACCACCGGAGACCCGGACGGCAACATCTCCATGGAGAAGGAAGCCCTGTTCCTGGAGGCCCTGCCCATGGCGATGGCCGCCAAAAACAGCGGCGGGCTGGTCATCGCCCAGGTGGAGCGCCTGGCCGACCGCGGGTTTCTCAGATCCCGGGAGATCAAGATCCCCGGCATCCTGGTGGACTGCGTGGTCGTGGCGCAAAAGCCGGAGCACCACCAGCAGACCTTCGCGGTGGACTACAACCCCGCGTACACCGCAGAGTTGAAGGTGCCGGTGACGGAAATCGCCCCGCTGCCTTTGGACGCGCGCAAGATCATCGCCCGCCGGGCGGCGTTTGAACTCAAACCCAACGCCATCGTCAATCTGGGGATCGGCATGCCCGAGGGGGTGGCTGCGGTGTCCTGCGAGGAGGGCATCCTGGATCTCCTCACCCTGACCGCCGAGCCGGGAATCATCGGCGGCATTCCCTCGGGCGGCCTGAATTTCGGGACCGCCACCAACGTCGAGGTCCTGGTGGATCAACCGGCCCAGTTTGACTTCTACGACGGCGGCGGTCTGGACATCGCCTTTCTGGGCCTGGCCGAAGCGGACCGTCACGGCAATGTCAATGTGAGCAAGTTCGGCCCCAAGCTCGCCGGCGCCGGCGGCTTCATCAACATCAGCCAAAACGCCAAGCGGGTCTGTTTTTTGGGGACCTTCAGCGCCGGCGGCCTCAAAACCGCCGTCGCCGACGGGAAGCTGGCCATCCAGCAGGAGGGCAGCTCAAAGAAACTGATGGCCGAGGTGGAGCATGTCACCTTCAGCGGCCGCTACGCCGCCCTGAAAAACCAGCCCGTCATGTACATCACCGAGCGCTGCGTCTTCCGCCTGGGCCCGGAGGGCATGGAGCTGGTGGAGATCGCCCCAGGGATCGATCTTGACAAGGACATTCTGGCACGGATGGATTTTAAACCCATCATGCGGCAGCCGCCCACCCCGATGGATCGCCGCATCTTCCTGCCGGAAAAAATGGGACTCAAAACCGACCTGCTGGACGTTCCGATTGCCGACCGCATCCGCTACAATCCCGACGAGAACATGCTCTTCATCAACTTCGAAGGGCTGACGGTGGATTCACCGGAAAAGATCGAGACGATCAAGGCGCGGGTCGAAGCCCTCTGCCGGGAAGCCGGCAAGCGCGTCGTCACCGTCGTCAACTACGATAATTTCAACATCAGGCCCGAGCTGATCGATGAATACACCCAAATGGTCAAATACGTGGTGGAAACATTCTACGAGCAGGTCCACCGCTACACCACCAGCGCGTTTTTACGGATGAAGCTCGGAGATGAGCTCAAGAAACGCGACCTGGCGCCGCATATGTACGAAACCGCCCAAGAGGCCCGGGAGGCGATAAAGAAATAAGGCCGCGCGGCCACCTCCAGCCAGGGCCGCGGCGATAAACAATTCCACATCCTGCCCGTCTTTTGGGCCGTCACCGGCGCCTCCGCCGACCCAGACCGCGATTTGGGTCGGCGGAGGCGCTTTGGCGACACACCAGAATTCGGCGCTGAGGTGGGGATTGTTTCGTTGCCGTGGCCCTGAATTTTTTCAGATTCACTTTTATCAACGCCTAACCGATTGATTTGTGTGGGGCAAGCAATCTCTGGTGGGTTAACCGCAAGCGCCAATGAAGGACACCGGCGGTTTTAACAAGCTTCAATCCGAAAAGGAAAACCGTTTTGAAAAACACCGAGACACTTTTCGCCGAAGGGGTGGATTACGCTTCGGATTTCGTCAGGAGATGGGTGCTGGTGATGGACGCTTTGCACAAGCGAAGCAACCAGGCGCTCAGAAACACCGAACGGGAGCATGTCCTGGCCGCACCCTACAAAATGGTTCTGGACGGCAGGACATTTGACAAACCGGTCAATTACACCCTGGTCAAGCTCACGCCACCCGATGGGTTTGTCCAAAAACACGCCCGGGCGGTGATGGGAATTTCCCCCCGGGCAGGCAGAAGAGCGGGTATTGCGGGGACCATGGATGTTTCGCAGGCAACCGTCCTGCTTGAACTGGGGTATGAGGTTTACTGGGTGATTTTCACCAGAGAACCGGAACCCGGACAAACGATTCCCGACACTTTCGAAGCCATCAGGGCTTTCATCGAACTGGTTTCCGAGCGCCACCCGCACCCCCGCGGACCGATCCTCGTGGCCAATTGCCAGGCGGGCTGGGCAACGTTTTTCACAAAACTCAGGCATCGTGAATTGAAGTTCAGCCTCATTCCGATCGCTTCGCCACTATCCTATTGGGCGGGCAATCGCTGGAGCGTGTCCATGCGGCCCTATGCCGGTTTATCGGGCGGCGCGTTGATTCCCGCTTTTTTGAGCGATTTGGGAAACGGCGAATTTGACGGCGCCCTGCTGGCGGGAAATTTCGAAACCCATTCGTTGACGAATACGGCGTTCGCAAAAATAATGCGCGCGCTGATGAAGGTTGATCTTGAGCGGACTAAATTTCTGCAAATGGAAAAATGGTGGAATTGGTACGCGCGGCTCAACAAGGAGGAGATTCTTTGGGTGCTCATGAATCTTTTCGTCGGCAACAAGCCGGAGCGAGGGGAACTGGAAATTGACGGAGAAAAAATCGACATGCAGAACTTTGATGACCTGCTGGTCGTTTTTTCCTCCCGGGGCGATGATATTTCATCGCCGGCCCAGTGCCTCAAGTGGATTCCCAAGGTCTACGAGAGCTTGGATGCACTCAAACAACTCGGTCGGCGGATCGTTTATGTGATCCACCCCAAAGCAGGTCATTTGGCCATTTTTCTTTCGGGAATAGTTTCTCAAAAATTCCTCGGACCCGTGGTCGCGCACATCGAGGAATTGGAGGGCCTGGAGCCGGGCCTCTATGAGGCATTCCCTCAAAACGATGGCTCGCTTGCAATTGAAACGCGGACTTTCGCGGACATCCAAAAACTGGACGACTGCTCGGGAGAAAAATTGAAACCGATGTTTGAAACAATCTCCGCGGTTGCAAAATTCAATCTGGGGCTTTATGAAACCTTTGTCAGTCCCCTCGCAAGATCCCTGACCAACGAGGGCGTTGCGGGATTGGTCAGGGAAATGAACCCCCTGCGGTTGTCCAGATATCCATTTTCCAGCCTCAACCCGTCATTTTTTCCCCTGACTTTTGCGGTGCCGTTAATCGAGAAACCCCAGATTCAACTGGATAAGGAAAATTTTTTCTTGGCCGCGGAGAGAGCCGTCAACGAGGCGGGTATCGCCTTGCTTGATCTTTTTACCCAGGCAAGGGCAATGGCTTATGAGGCTATTGTCGAGGCAAACTACAATAATTTTCTAACCCGTTGGTTTTTCAAAAACCCTTTCATGCCCCATTGATTGTTTCGGCCCCAAATTGTATATCGAAAAATCTTGCCGCACCCTCAACCAAGGAGTATCGCCGCATGTCACCCCTGATCAGGACCGCACTGGGTCTGGCCCTGCTGCTGGCCCTCGCGGCCGCCGCCCCGGCCGCCGAACCCGCCCCGGGAACCCAGCAGGTGGAGGAAATCGTCAAGCGGGTAATCCGTGAAAACCCCCAGCTGCTCTACGACACCATCACCCAGTATCACCGGGAGCTTCAGGTCCGGCAGCGGCAGCAGCAGTTGGAAAGCAGCTTCAACAACCGGATCAGCGACCAGGCGGCGCCCCACAACCCGGTCAAGGGCCCTGAGGACGCCGCCGTCACCATCATCACCTACACCGATTTCGAGTGCCCTTACTGCGCCCGCGGGGCGCAAACGGCGGAACAGCTGCTGGCGCTCAACCCCGACACCGTCCGTCTGGTGTTCAAAAACCTGCCCCTCAACTCCCACGAAAACGCCCTGCCTGCCGCCCGCGCCGCGCTGGCGGCCC
>JASFIY010000026.1:0-10387 GCA_050122415.1 Desulfobacteraceae bacterium | reverse complement strand
GGGTGCGGTCTACGCCCACCGCGTCGACCGCACCCTGGCCGAACGCTTCGCAGGGCTTTTGCCGGCCCTCCGCATCCGCCCCGCCAACGAAAGGCATCAAGTTTTAGGTTGACGGCGCCGGCCGCTGTCCTTTAAAAGCGTGGGGGTCGGGCAACAAGCGCCGCTTGCGCGGCGCAGGTCCCTATCCGCCGGCTGGAGGGGGCCGCCTGCAGCCGCAAACCAGAAGCCAATCAGGTGGGATGACCGATGAAGATCTACACCGGCGGGGGCGATCAGGGCAAAACCAGTCTGTTCAGCGGCGAGCGGGTCTTCAAGGCCCATGCGCGCATCGACGCTTACGGGGATGTGGACGAACTGAACTCCGTCTTGGGGGCCCTGGCGGCCGCCCTGCCGGTTCAGGCCGTGGAGATCGGCACGCTGATCGCCCGCCTGCAGGCCGACCTGATGAAGGTCGGCGCCTGGCTGGCCACCTCCCCGGGGTCACCGGCGCTGGCGCAGATCGAGGCCCTGACGGCGGCGGACGCCGCGGCCCTGGAAGCCGCCATCGATCATCTGGATGCGGGCCTGCCCCCCCTGCGCAGTTTTATCCTGCCGGGGGGACACCCCGCCGCGGCCTGGGCCCACATCGCCCGCACGGTCTGCCGCCGCGCCGAACGCCGGGTGGTGGGACTGGGCGGCGCCGAGGCCGACCCCGCCCGGCAGGACCATTACGCCGGGCTGCTGGTCTACCTCAATCGGCTGTCCGACTACCTCTTCGTCCTGGCCCGCCACCTCAACCACGTCACCGGAACCCCCGACCGCATCTGGAAAAGATGACTTCCGGCGCCCCTTCCCCCACCCATGTCATGCCGCAGGCTTATTCGGTCCGTCTGCTCAAACGCCAGCGGCTGGATGGGGGCACCTTCGAGTTCACCCTCAGCCGCCCCGACGGCTTCAGCTTCCGGGCCGGTCAACGCATCCGGTTCGAAAACCCCAGCGGGGAACGCGACTATTCCCTGGTAAACGCTCAGGCCGCGGCGGAGCTGCAGTTGTGCGTGCGGATCGTGCCCGACGGGCATTTCAGCCGACGGCTGGCGCAGGCCGCCATCCACAGCCGCTTCGATATTTCAGGTCCCCACGGCTATTTCATCTACCAGCCGGCCGAACGCCCGGCGATTTTGGTGGCCACCGGCACCGGCGTCGCCCCCTTCGTGTCCATGGCCCGTTCCGGCCTCCGGGGGTTCACCCTGCTCCACGGCGCCCGCGAAGCCGATGGCCTCTACTACCAGGCCGAGCTGCGCGCCGCAGCGGCGCGCTATGTCGCCTGCCTCTCCGGGGCCGCAGCTGCCGCAGACGCACCCCCGGAGACCTTCGCGGGCCGGGTGACAGCTTACCTGGCCGCCCACCTGCCGCCCGGGGCCTATGACTTTTATCTTTGCGGGCGCAGCGAGATGGTCCGCGACGTCACCCTGCTGGTGGACCGGCGCTTTCGGGCATCCCTGGTCCACTCGGAAATTTTTTTCTGATGACGATCCAGCGCCCCATCGCCCGGGCGGCGGTCCTGGCCCTGCTGGGGCTTTCGCTGCTGCTGGCCCTGGGCGGCAGCCTGGAGCGGGCCATCAACGTCTGCGGCCTGGAGGCGGTCGCAAACGGCAATGCACGCTACCTGGAGGACGCCCTGGACCAGTCGCTGAAAACCTTTGCCGTCCTCTCCAGCCTCAAGGTGGGGCTGGCGGTGGTGGAGGGCACCGAGGTGGGCGTGGGCTTCGGCCTCCAGATCGGGGACGTCGTCCAGGCGGCCTATGACTTCGTGGATATCGCCTGGCGCACGGTGATGGGTGCCGGGGTCATCCTGGTGGGCACGCGCTTTCTGCTGGAGGCCGCCCGCCTGGTGGACGGCTGGCTGCTGGCCGCGAGCCTGGCGGGGCTGCTGCTGAGCCTCCCGCTGCGTTGGTGGCTCCCGCGCTTGACCGGGATGCACCGGACGCTGCGCGACGCCAGCCTGCTGCTGGCCATCCTGGCCGCGGCCTTCTATGTGGTGCTGCCGCTTTCGGTCAGCGGCGGGGCGATGCTGTCGGCGCGGATTACCGCCCCGGTGATGACCGAGGCCGAAACCGGCCTGGAGGCCCTGCGGGCCGAGCTCTTCCCCGGGGATGCGGACCCTGAAAAGGGGTTTTGGGCCCGCTGGGGGGAGACCGGCAAACAGATCGAGCGCTTGGCGGCGAACGTCCGGGAGAAGGCCTCCGCCCTGATGGTCATGGGACTCAAGCTGATCGCCGGCTACCTTTTCGACTGCGTGGTCTTTCCCCTGGCGCTTTTCATTTTTTTCCTCTGGGCCACCCGGCTGATCGCCCGTCATCTTTTCGGCCTGCAGAAACGCCGCGAACTCAGGGAAGATCTGGAGGCGGTGCTGCAGAGGGCCGGCCTGGGAAAGCCCGCCCAGACACCGGCGGCGCCCGCCAGCGAAGGGCTTTGAAACACCCTGGAGCGCGGGCGCCAGGAGCCGGGCGGCCCTGCCCGAAAGCGAGGAGCTATGACCCAACGCCACTGGCTGGTCAAATCGGAGCCCACGGAGTACGCCATCGACGACCTGGCGCGGCAGCCGGACCAGACCGACCACTGGGACGGCGTGCGCAACTACCAGGCCCGCAATTTCATGCGTGACGAGATGCAGGTGGGCGACGGGGTCCTCTTTTATCACAGCGGGTCCAAACCGGCCGTGGTGGGCACGGCCGCGGTGGTGCGCGCCGGCTACCCCGACCACACCGCCTGGGACCCCGGCAGCAAGCACTACGACGCAAGAAGCACGCCGCAAAACCCGGTCTGGTTTATGGTGGACATCCGCCTGGCCACCTGCTTCAAGCGTCCCCTGCCCCTGGCCGAGTTGCGCCGCATCCCCGGACTGGCGCAGATGACCCTGCTGCGCCGCGGCAACCGGCTGTCCGTGATGCCGGTCAGCGCCGAGGAGTACGCGATCATCGTCGCCATGGGCGCGGCCGGCTGAAGCCAAACCCGAAAGGACCGGCATGTTCGCCCAAATCCAGGAGGCCGCCCGGCGTCTGCGGGGACGTGCCCAGATCACGCCCGTCATGACCAGCCGCACCCTCGACCAGCGGGTGGGTGCGGCGGTTTACTTCAAGTGCGAAAACCTCCAGCGCTGCGGGGCTTTCAAATTCCGCGGGGCATTCAACGCCATCGCGCGGTTGTCGGCCGCAGAGAAAGCCCGTGGGGTAGTGGCCTTTTCCTCGGGCAATCACGCCCAGGCGGTGGCCCTGAGCGGACGCCTGCTGGGGGTCGCCGCCACCGTCGTGATGCCGGTCGATGCGCCGGCCATCAAGCGCGCCGCCAGCGAAGGCTACGGCGCCAGCGTGATCGAATATGACCCCCGCCGCGACGACCGCGAGGAAATCGCCCGCCGTCTGGCGGCCAGCCGGGGATTTAGCCTGATCCCGCCGTTTGACCATCCGGACGTCATCGCCGGCCAGGGCACGGCCGCCCTCGAACTGCTCCAATGTCTGGGAGAGCTGGACCTGCTGCTGGTGCCCTGCGGCGGCGGCGGGCTTTTGAGCGGATCTGCAATCGCCGCCAAGGCCCTCCACCCCGCCTGCCGGGTGGTAGGCATCGAACCGGAACTGGCCGACGACGCCACCCGCTCCTTTCACAGCGGCCGCCTGCAGAGCGTTTACAATCCCGCCACGATTGCCGACGGCACCCGCACAGCGTCCCTGGGGCGCCTGACCTTCCCGCTGCTCAGGGAGTACGTCGACGATATGCGGACCGTTTCGGAGGAGGCCATCATGGCGGCCGTGCGTTTTCTCTTCCACCGGATGAAGCTGGTGGTGGAGCCCTCCGGCGCCCTGGGCGCGGCGGCCCTGCTGAGCGGCGCCGTCAGGCCCCGGGGCCGCACCGGCGTGATCTTGAGTGGCGGCAACATCGATGCGGCCACCATGGTCCGGATTTTGCGCGCCGGGGACGCCGAAGCGGCGCACCCGCCGGCGCCAGCCGGTGCTTGAGTTGCCCGTCGCGGTCTGTCGAGGGTCAAGCGAAATGGCGCCTGTGGTGAAGAAAATCGCGCTGGTGATGCTCGGCGGCGGCCTGGGCGCCGTCTGCCGCTACCTGCTGGGACTCGCCGCCGCCGGCCTGGTGGGGGCGCGCTTTCCGTTGGGGACGCTGGCGGCCAACATGACCGGCTGCCTGCTGATCGGGACGGCCGTGGCACTCTCGGCCCGGTCCCGGGTTTTGCCCCCGCCTGCCCGCCTGTTTTTGACGACCGGCTTTCTGGGCGGGCTGACCACCTTTTCCACCTACGCCCTGGAAACGGTCACCGTCAGCGGCGGCACCGGGGGTTTCATGGCCGCCGCCAATGTGGCGCTCAACAACCTCGGCGGGGTGCTGCTGGTCCTGGCGGGGATGGGCCTGGTCGCGGCCGTTTTCAGGGGGAAGTAAACGCCGGCCGGCAGCGGTTGCCGGAAGTTTCAGGTCGGCAAACTATGAACTTTTCTTCCTATTTTCCGTCGCCCTTTCCTGCACCCCACCTTCGCCCGCCGCTGCACAACTTATCAACCCATTGATTTTACATTAATTTTTTTTTCCTTGGACAGGCACTTAAATTGCTTATTCCAAGACATGCGAAAAACACAAGCGGTCGGTGAAAACCCGCGGGGCGTTGCGCCGGGTTTTCGCCGCCGGCGCGTGACACCCGCCCGGGGAGAAGCAGCCGGGGCCGATCCGTGGGCATTTGGCGCAACCACCGGCGGCGCTTGGGCTCGTGGGCATTCAAATCAACCGCAAACCGGAAAAAAAGCATGCAGCCAACCACCTCCGCCGCCGCCGTCCAGGCCGCCGCCTGGATCATTGCGGAAGGCCGATTAATCAAGCGGCAGCCGAGCCCGCCGGACTCGGAGAGCCGCCGGGGACCTATTCGGGAATACCGGATATCCGATCTCGGCCGCTATCTGCTCTCCCCCCACCCCGTTGAAATCGAAAAGCGGCTGGTGGGCTGCGAGGTGGTCTTTCCACCCGGCTGGCGCCGGTCCGCCGCCTACCGCCTGCGCCGGCTGCTGCCCCGGCGCGCCGGCGTGCCCCCGGCAGACCTGCTGGCACCCTCGGAGGTGCTGATATCGGAGAGCGGCAGCGGCAGCCCCGCACTCCAGGATCCGGATCTGGAGGCGCATCTGGCCAAGCTTGAAACGGCGCTCAAAGCCTACAACCCCGTTCTGGCCCGCTTGGATGGCGTGGAGTCCCAACGGGTAATCGATCTCAAGGGGCTTTGCAGGGACGCCGGCGGCCAACGCTCCCGCCTCAACCTGCGCGGCAGCCTGGGGGAAAAGCGTGACTTCATCGTTAAAAACTTGAACCGGACGGTGAAGGTCATCATCGAAAGAGCCCATCTGGCCGACGGCCTGTTTGAACTGCAGGGCTTTGACTTCCAGCGGTTTGATCCCCGCAGGCGCCATCGCCTGATCCGTTTCCTGGGGCCGTCCAAGGGGCAAGCCTGGGTTTTGAACAGCGACGGCCGGATCGCCTTTCAGGTGGCGGATATCCGCCTCTTGCACTATCTCCAACTCTTCCAGCAGGCCATCGACGCCACCGCGACCTTCCGGGAGGCCCTGGAGGCCTGCACCCTGGGGGGGGCCCGGGCCTTCAAGCTCTACTTCAACCAGCGCCTCGCCATCGACTATGCCAAGGCCGGGCTGCCGGCCCTTTACCAGGGCGTCATCGACGCCCACCCCCTGAATTCCGACGCCCGTCGGGCGCTCATCGACTCCCTCAACCAGCGTCAGTGCGGAATCGCCTTCAACTACCTGCCCCAGTCCGGTCCCGCGGCCCAAAAACTCTTCACCCACATCGCCGTGATGCACGACCTGCGGGCCTTGGACCCCCTGCGGGAGGAACTGCCGCTGGTTTACTCGGAAATCAACAAACGTGCGTGGGCGTCGGAAGCCGGGCGCTTCTACCTGCTGGATGCCATCAAGGGGGGCAAGCATGAGCCGTGACTACTCGGCCAACGACTACCGCTGGATCCAGGAGCTGATGGCCTATCCCGAAAAACTGGAAAAGCGCCTGGCCTTTTTCGAGGACACCACCGATATCCGTCTGCCGGAAGACCCGGTGGAACGGGTCATCTTTCAGGACCGGGCCAAAGCGGCCATCCGCAAAATCGCCCACAACAAAGGGCACATTTTGATGGTCGGCCGCCCGGGGACCGGCAAGTCCCTGCTGGCCGACATGTTCCGCGAGGTTCTGGAGCGCTCCATGGGCGATTATCTACGGCCGCAGAAAGCCATTGCGGCCTATCCCGGCAAGGACAAGAACCATGTCCGCTTCGCCTACGAGCTTCCCGAAAAACTCGACCAGCGCCTGGAGAGCATCGGCCGCGAGATCGAGGCGGCGGCCCAGCAGGGCGACGACTTCAGCCTGAACGAGCAGATCCGCGCCGTGCGCAAGGTCAAGACCGGTCTGGTCTGGGGCACCGCAGCGAGCGCCCTGGCCGGCCTGTTTTTCCCGCCGGCCCTGATCGCCACCGGGCTGTGCGGCATGGGCGCGATCTTTCTTTTCATGCAGGAGAACAATCACCGCGCTCAGGAGCAGATCCAGCGTCAGGGCCCGGGCGGCCGGCGCCTGCTGGTCAAACAGCTCACCGATCAGCTGCCCGAGGTGCTCTACGACCCGCGCCGGGACCGCGAACTGATGGCGCGGGTCTCGGAACCCGACGCCCGCAGCATGAAGGGCGGCTTCCGCCACGATCCCTACCAGTCCGGCGACCTGCAGACCCCGGCCCACAAGCGCGCCTACCTCGGTGCGCACGCGCGCGCGCCGATCATCTACATCGACGAGCTCAAGACCCTCGTCAAATCGGGCTACATGGCCGACCTGCTGGAGATCATGCAGAACCAGCGCTACGTCCTCGAGGGGGGCCGCAATGCCGGCAGCGGCGCGGCCGACCGCTCGGAAAACCACCTCAAGGCCGACAACATCCTCATCGCCTGCTGCAACCACGACACCCTGGCCTACCTCCAGACGGAAGGCGACGGAGCGTTTCTCAGCCGAATCGAGGACCGCGGGGAAATCATCCAGATGGAAAGCGCCGTTGCCGAAAGCCCGCAAACGGTCCGCCAGGTGGTGCAGTACATCAAGCAGGAAATCGAGGGGCTGGATGAGGAGTTTACCCGGGTCTGGGGGGAGATCATCTCACGGGAGGGTCAGGCGGGGGTCCGCCGGCGCAGCGAACAGATCTTCGGCCGCCGCCTCCCCCGGGAATACAGCTTGACGGCCCGCGAATTTTCCCGCGGGGCGGTGCTGGAAATCATCCGCGAGCTTCGCTGCCGGGCGGCCGACGGCAAGCTGAGCGCCATCCTGCGGCCGATCAACGGCATCATCCGGACCGCCGAGCATGACGCCATCCTGGAGAACGCCCCGCGGGTGGAGCCCGCCCACGTGCGTCGGGCGCTGGCGCTGCACCTGAGTCTGGAGGGGGCCCTGAACCGCGAAATCCAGGAGCACAAGAAGGACCTCAAGAAGTACATCAGCGCCATGACCGACGCCGTTGGCTACGTGGTGGGCCTGGCCGTGGTCCACTCCCGCGCCAGCGGCCAGATGTACGGCCAGCCGCTGCCGATCCACTGCCAGATCAACGCCGGCACCTCCGACACCGTCATCGCCCCCGGCAAAACCGGCGACATCGCCAAGGCCGCCGCCCAGAATGTGCGCGCCTCCATCAAGAAGGTGCTCAAAACCATCGGCGCGCCTTACGTGGGCTACGAAATGCATGTGGAATACATCCAGGCCCACGGCGGCGTGGAGGGCGACAGCGCGTCGGTGGCCATGGACGTGGCGCTGATTTCGGACTTCATCCAACAGCCGGTCAACCAGACCTACGGGGTGACCGGCTCCTTGACCGGCGACATCATCCTGGCGGTGGGTGGGGTCACCGAGAAGCTGCGCGCCATTATGGATCCCGACCTGGGAATGCTGGGGGCCTGCATTCCCTGGCAGAACAAACACGACATCGAACCCCTGCTGATCAACGCCCAGTTCGAATACACCCAGCTGGAGGAGATCCCGGGGATCCGCATCTTCCGCCAAAGAAATCGGCGGGCGCCGTTCGACATCTTCTTCTGCCGGACCAAGTACCACGCCTACACGGTCCTGATGGGATTGAAACGCGAGGCGGTGGAGCTTCGCATGGCGGCCAGGACCCGGCGGGACCTGGCACTGCTTCAGCGGATGCGGCGCAACACCGGAGACAGCGGGCCGCGAAGGGCCGCGGACAAAGCCGCCGACGCGGCCGCCGTCCCTGCGGCTTCCTGAAACCCCCCGCCTCCGGGCCTCAGGCGCCTTTCATCAGCTTGCGCAAGACGTAGGGCAGGATGCCGCCGTTTTCGAAGTAGTCGACGTCCACCTCGGTGTCCAGCCGCACCCGCACCTGGAACGCCGCCTCGCGGCCGTCGCCGCGAACGGCCTTGACCGTTAGCTGCTTGCGGGGCTGCATGTTCTCCACCCCGGTAATGGTGAAGGTCTCGGAGCCGTCCAGGCCCAGCGATTGCCAGCTGTCGCCGTCGAGGAACATCAGCGGCAAAACCCCCATGCCCACCAGGTTGCTGCGGTGAATGCGCTCGTAGGATTCGGCAATCACCGCCCGCACGCCCAAAAGCGTGGTCCCCTTGGCGGCCCAGTCGCGGGATGAGCCGGTGCCGTACTCCCTGCCTCCCAGAACCACCAGCGGGACCCCTTCGGCCTGGTAGGCGCTGGCCGCCTGGTAGACGGCGACCTCCTCGCCCTCCGGGAATTTTCGCGTGAAGCTGCCCTCCCGCGGGGCCACCAGCTGGTTTTTGATCCGGATGTTGCCGAAGGTCCCGCGCATCATGACCTCGTGGTTTCCGCGGCGGGAGCCGTAGGAGTTGAAATCGGCCACGGCCACCCCCTGGTCGCGCAGGTAACGGCCGGCGGGGTAGGACTCGGGGATCGCCCCGGCCGGCGAAATATGGTCGGTGGTGACGCTGTCGCCCAAAACCAGCAGGGCCCGGGCGGCGCGGATATCACCGGGCTTTTGGAGCTCCAGGTCGAACCCCTGGAAGTACGGGGGGTTCTTGATGTAGCTGGAGTCGGGGTCCCAGGCGAAGGTGGTGCTTTCGGTCACCGGCAGGGCCTGCCAGAACTCGTCGCCCTGGAAAATCCGCCCGTACTCCTCGGCATAAAAGGCCTGCTTGACGTGCCGGCGGGTCAGCGCGGCGATTTCCTCGGCGCTGGGCCAGATATCCTCGAGATAGACCGGTTGCCCGTTGGGGTCCAGGGAAAGCGGCTCCACGGTGAGGTCGATGTCGATTCGGCCGGCCAGGGCGAAGGCCACCACCAGCATCGGCGAGGCCAGAAAATTGGCCTTGACGCTCTGGTGGATGCGGGCCTCGAAGTTGCGGTTGCCCGAGAGCACGGCGGCCACGGTCAGATCGTTTTCGGCGATGACCTTCTCGATGGCGGTGTGCAGCGGCCCGCTGTTGCCGATGCAGGTGGTGCAGCCGAAGCCCGCCAGGTGGAACCCCAGGGCGTCGAGGTAGGGGTCGAGGCCGGCGTCCTGGAGGTAGCGGACCACCACCTTGGACCCCGGGGCCAGGGAGGTTTTGACGTAGGGCGGGACGCGGATGCCGCGCTCCACGGCCTTTTTGGCCACCAGGCCGGCGCCCAGCATCACCGAGGGGTTGGAGGTGTTGGTGCACGAGGTGATGGCCGCGATCACGATGCTGCCGTCGCCGATGCGGTAGTGGTTGCGGTTGAGGCCCACATCGAACCAATTTTTCTCGCCGGGCTGACAGCCCTCCTGGCGGGCGGTGCGGTTGCCGGATTCGTTGTGAAAGGTGGAGATATCGGCAATGTCGGTGTCCCGGTCGTAGCGGCAGCCCAGAACCTTGGCGAAGGTCGTCTTGAGATCGGCGAGCGGAATGCGGTCCTGGGGCCGCGCCGGACCGGCCACGGCGGGCTGCACCGCGTCGAGATCGAACTCCAGCACCTTGGTGTATTCGGGCGTCTCGGCGTCGGTGTAAAACAGCCCCAGGGCCTTGGCGCAGGCCTCCACGCGCTCGGCCCGCCGGGCGCGGTTGGTGGTGTGCAGGTAGGCGATGGTCTTTTCGTCGACGGGGAAATAGCCCAGGGTGGCACCGTATTCCGGGGTCATGTTGGAGATCGTCGCGCGGTCGGTGACCGTCAAATTTTTCATTCCGGGGCCGAAAAACTCCACGAACTTCTCCACCACCCCCTCGGCGCGCAGCATTTGGGTCACCGCCAGGACCAGATCGGTGGCCGTCACCCCCGCCTGCAGGGCGCCGCGCATGCGCACCCCGATCACTTCGGGGATCGACATGTAGTAGGGCTGCCCCAGCATCACGGCCTCGGCTTCGATGCCGCCAACCCCCCA
>JASFIY010000025.1:0-10388 GCA_050122415.1 Desulfobacteraceae bacterium | reverse complement strand
CGGGCCACCGAGTCCCACACCGCCAGCATCGCCGGCGAGTACGCGGTGGCCAAGGCGGCCCTGAAGCAGGCGGGCCTGATCGTGACCGACACGATGCTCGACCACGGTGATTTCATCAAGACCTTTGCGCTCCTCAACGACTTCGAGGTGCGCGGCAACCGGCTGGCCATCGTCGCCAACGCCGGCTACGAGAAAACCTACGCCGCCGACAATCTCGGCGGCCTGGAGGTGGCCCAGTTCGAACCGCAAACCGCGGCCCGCCTGCGGGCCGTGCTGCCGCCGCTGGTGGCGGTCGAACCGCTGCTGGACCTGACCCCCATGGCCGGAGAGGACGTCTACGAGCGCTGCATCGACACGCTCTTGGGCTCGGATGCTGTGGACGCCCTGTTCGTTTCCATCGTGCCCCACAGCATCGTGATCCACACCACCGACGAGGAGATCGACCGCAACCGCGAGAACATCGCCGCCCGGATCGTGCGGCTGGTCCACCGCCACCGCAAACCCACGGTGGTGTCGGTCAACGTGGTTTCCGGTGCGGACGCGGTCTACAACAAGTTCGGCCAGATTCTGGACGCGGGCGGGGTTCCCACTTTCCTGACCGCCCAGCGGGCCATGGTCTGCTTGAACGCCTTCATCCGCTACCGCCTCACCAGGGCTTCCGGGGCGCTCAGCGAATGGTTGAAGTGAAAGCGGCGCGGCGGTCAGGGGCTGGATGGCGCGGCCGCCGGGGGCTCCGGGCCGCGGCCATGATCGGCCGGGTGCTCTGGGTCCTGCTGGCCGCGCTCTGGGTTGCGGCCCCGGAGGCGGATGCCGGCGTGAGGGTTTCCGACCGCGTCACCGCCGTCGGCTGGGCGGTGTTTCTGGAGGTGGAAACCCGGCGCTTCGGCTTTCCCGAAGGGGGGACGCGGGTTCGGCTCTATCTGGAAGACCGCGCACTGGGCGAGATTCTGACCGGCGCCGACGGCCGGGGGTATCTCAAATACACGCCCAGTGCCGCGGGTGAGCTGCGCCTTGGGGCCCGCTGGCGTGATTTCCAGGCCAGCGGTCGCCTGCTGGTGCTGAAACCGGATGAAAAAGCCCTGGTGGTGGAGATCGAGGGCGCCCTGCGAAGCCATCCGCTGGACCGGGCGCTGCGCGAGGGTGGCGCGGCGGCCCTGGAAACCCTCAGCCGGCGCTTCCGCCTGATTTACCTTGAAAGCCCGCTGGGCGCACTGGTCAACGAGACCTGGTTGACCGATAGCGGCCTGCCCCAAGCGGTCGTCCTGCGCAACCGCGGCCAAGCCACGTTCAAGCACCTCGCCGCCCACGGGGTGCGTCCCTTTGCCGTGGTGGGCTCGGCCGGGCTGCTGGCCGCCGCCAAACCGCACGTCGAAAAGCGCTTCAGTTTCGAGAAAACCGCCGACGGCCAGACCGTCCAGAATTGGCCGGCGCTGGTGGAGGCGTTGGCGCCCTGACCGCCGGGCCGGGCGGTAGACGAGGAGGCAGGATGGAGTCACCCCAACGCAACCTGGCGCTGGACCTGGTGCGGGTTACCGAGGTCGCCGCGCTGGCCTCGGCCCGCTGGCTGGGCAAGGGTGCCAAAAAAGAGGGGGACGCGGCGGCCGTGGATGCCATGCGGCTGTCCTTCAACGCGCTGGAGATCGACGGCACCGTCATTATCGGGGAGGGCCAGAAAGACCAAGCCCCGATGCTCTACAACGGCGAGAAGCTGGGCACCGGCCGGGGCCCGCGGGTGGATGTGGCCGTGGACCCCGTGGAAGGCACCAACCTGCTGGCCCTGGGGCGTCCCAACGCCATTTCGGTGGTGGGCCTCTCCCCGGCGGGGACGATGTTCGACCCCGGGCCCAGCTACTACATGCAGAAGCTGGTGGTGCCGGCCGCGGCCCGCGACCGGATCGATCTGGATGCGCCCGTGGAAGGCAACCTGCGAAACGTCGCTCGTGCCCTGGGCAAGGATGTCGACGACCTGGTGGTGTTCGTCCTCGACAAGCCGCGCCACCGCGAACTGATCGCCCGCATACGCCAGGCGGGCGCCCGGATTCAGCTGCACACCGACGGGGATGTGGCCGGTGCCCTGATGGCGGTGGATGCCAATTCGATGGTGGACGTGATGATGGGAACCGGGGGCACCCCCGAGGGGGTCTTGGCCGCCTGCGCCATCCGGGCCCTGGGCGGCGAAATGCTCTGCCGGCTGGACCCCCAGAGCCCCGCCGAAAAAGCGGCCCTGGAGGCCGCCGGCCTGGACCTGAGCGAAATTCTGGACGTCCGCAGGCTGGTCGCCAGCGAGGATGTCTTCTTCGCCGCCACCGGGATTTCGGGGGGTACCTTCCTGCGGGGGGTCAACTTCACCGGCAGCGGCGCGGTGACCCACTCCCTGGTGCTGCGGGCCAAGACCGGAACGGTCCGCTACATCGAATCCCACCACAACTGGAGCAAGCTGATGCGCTTCAGCGCGGTCAAGTTCGATTAGGACGTGGATGTGCCCCGGGGCAGGGAAGGATGATGACCCAGAAACAGAGGCGCCTGGCAGAAATCTACGTGGCTTAGGAAGCCGCGGCGCAG
The DNA here is from genome assembly GCA_050122415.1 of Desulfobacteraceae bacterium. Classification (GTDB taxonomy): domain Bacteria; phylum Desulfobacterota; class Desulfobacteria; order Desulfobacterales; family JAABRJ01; genus JAABRJ01. The sequence continues at coordinate 7,826 of JASFIY010000025.1, read as the reverse complement.
GGATTCCAACAGGGGGCCGTCTGCCGCGCGGGGTGCGCCTTCTGCTGCACCCACTACGGCCCGCTGGACATCCTGACGCTGGAGGGCTGCGTCGTCCAGCGCCTCAAGGAAAACGGCCCGGCCGCGCGCTGCCCCTTTCTGGACGGCCGCGGCAATTGCCGTATCTACCCCCTGCGGCGCCACCGGCCCCACCGTTCACCGCGCCGCCTTGGCCCTGGCGCAGGCCACCGTCCGGCAACTGCAGCGGCTGGACGATACCGGCTACAGCGGCCACCTGACCTTCATCCTGGCCCGGCTGGATCAGCCCGGTTTCCGGCGCAACTACCGCTCGGGTGGTTTTGACCCCAGCCGGATCCTGGCCTTCGCCAAATCCCACCGGATCGTCATCAACCGTCTGGCGCCCACCTCAGCCGCCGCCAGTCCATCACCCACCGGCGCCGTGGCCGATGGGGGCTAGTCCAGGGCCGCGGCGATGCGCTCGGCGGTCTTGCCGATGGCCGCCATGTCGCCGGGGGTCATGGTCCAACTGGTGACGGGCAGCGGCGGCCCGTCGGCGGCCCGCGGCACCAAGTGCAGGTGGTAGTGCATCACCAACTGGTCGACGCCCCGGCCGTTGAGCTGCAGAGCGGCGACGCCAATCGGGTCGAGCGTCTTGCGGATGGCGGCGGCCACCTTGCGCGCGGCGCGGGCGACGGCGCTGATGTCCTCCGCGCTGATCTCCCAGATGTTTTCGGCGTGGGTTTTGGGAATCAGGAGGGTGTGGCCCTCGGCAATCGGGTTGATGTCGGCAAATGCCAGCACCCGCTCATCCTCGTAGATCTTGACGCAGGGCAGGTCTCCCGCCACGATCTTGCAGAAAACGCAGTCTTCCATCGGTTTCTCCTTTCCCCTGAAGAGTTTTATCCCGACCCCTGGCCCCCTTGGCCGGGGCAGGTCTCACCTCAGAGCGTGATCTGCTCGCCCGGCCGCATCACCGTGACCTGGGCGCCGGTTTCACGCGCCACCTGGGCTGCCCACAGCTCGGGGTCCTGCCGGATGACCTCGAAGGTGTCGTAGTGGATCGGCACCACCCGCTTGGGTGCGATCAGCTTCACCGCCCGCAGGGCGTCGGCCGGGCCCATGGTGAAATTGTCACCGATGGGCAGAATCGCCAGGTCGATGCCTTCCTCACCGATCAGCTTCATGTCGTAAAACAGGCCCGTGTCGCAGGCGTGGTAGATTTTGCGGCCTTCGATGTAAAACAGGAACCCGCACGGGGCGCCGCCATAGCTGCCGTCGGGAAGCATCGAGCCGTGCTGGGCGATGGTCAGCTTGACCCGGCCCCAGGGGTGGTCGAAGCCTCCCCCGATGTGCTGGGGGTGCAGCTTCGCGAGGCCCTGGCGGGCCAGCCAGGTCTGGATTTCGTAGTTGGAGATCACGATCGCCCCGGTGCGCCGGGCGATTTCGACGGTGTCGCCGATATGGTCCCCGTGGCCGTGGGAGACCAGGATATAGTCGGCCGCGGCCTCCGCTGCCGTGATCGGCGCGAGCGGATTGCCGGTGAAAAACGGATCGATCAGGAGCTTTGCCCGGGGCGTTTGCAGCTGGAAGCAGGCGTGACTGTACCAGGTGAGTTGGACCATTGTAAACCTCCTTTGTGTGAATGGGGGGCCGCGGTGGGCGCCGCTCGCTCCTCCACCCGCCGCCTTGCGGCTCAACCGCCCGGGCCGGCTGGGCGGGCCTCGGCCAGCAGCCGCCGGTAGCGTGCCAGCGGGGCCTCCAGGCTGTCGATGGCCGCCTCCCAGAACGCCGGCTGGCCCAGCTCCAGCCCCAGGGTCGCCCGGCAGACATTCTCCACCGTGTCGCTGCCGGTGGTCTTCAGAAAAGTTTCGTAGCGGGCCAGAAAGTCGCTGCCTTGGGTGCGGAAAAGCGCGATCAGGGCGCGAGCCAGCAGGAAGCCGAAGGTGTAGGGGAAGTTGTAGAAGCTGGTGGCGGTGATGTAAAAGTGCAGCTTGGAAGCCCAGAAATAGGGGTCGACGCCGTCGGCCAGCAGGCTGTCGCCGTAAATCCGGCGCTGGGTGTCGCACATCAGCGCCTTCAGACGCGAAACCGGCACTTCGCCCCGGCCGCGCTCCGTGTAGAAGGCCTTTTCAAACTCGAAACGGGTGGTGATGTCCAGCAGCAAAACCGCCGCGCCCGAGAGGGCCTCGTCGAGCATCAGCAGCTTCTGGTTTTGGGGAATCTCCGGGTCGCGGTAGATGCCGTCGGCCAGCAGACTTTCGGCAAAGATGGAGGCGGTTTCGGCCAGGGTCATGGGGTAGTGCCGGGCCATGGGCCGCAGGCCGCGCAGCAGGTGGCTGTGCCAGGCGTGGCCGACCTCATGGGCCAGAGTGGTGATGTTGCCCAGGGTGCCGCCGAAGGTCATGAACACCCGCTGCTCGCCGGTCAGCGGAGAGTCGGTGCAGAAGGCGCCGGGGCGCTTGCCGGGGCGCGCTTCGGCCTCGACCCAGCGGGCGTCCAGCATGCTGCGGAAGTAGGCGGCCAGATCGGGGTAGCCGTCGGCAAAAGAGGCGGCCACCTTGGCGGCGGCCTGCGGCCAGCTGTAGCGGCCCGCGTCCCCCAGCGGCAAGGGGGCTTCGCGCTCGAAGAACCGGATGCCGCTGCGGCCCATAAACCCCGCTTTGGCCCGCAGGATCGCCCGCGCGGTCTCGATCCGGCCGTGGATGGCGGTGTACATGGCCTCCAGGGTGTCGCGCCGGATGCCGGCCTGGAAGAGGGCGCGGTCGAGGAAATCGGCCACCCCCCGGTGGCGGTTCAAGGTCAGGCGCGTGCCGGCGATGGCGTTCAGGGCCGCCGCGCAGACGTCGGCGATGCCGGCCCAGGCCCGGTTGCCGCCGGCGAAGGCCGCCTGCCCGATGGCCCGGTCGGGGTCCGACATCAGCGTGCGCCACTGGGCCATCGGGCGGCGTTGGGTTTGGCCGCTTTTGTCCACAAACTCGAAGCTCAGCTTGCCGGTGACCCCGTCGTAGAGCCGCCCCCAGGCGTCGATGCCGTCGACGCCGAGATCGGCGGCCAGGATCTCTTCGGCGCTGGACATGCTGAAGGCCGCCCGCTGGCGCACCCGGCGCAGGGCGTGGGCCACCGGTTTGAGCTTCGCACGTGCCATGAAGGCCTCGAAAACCGCGGGCGCCAACGGTTTGAAGGCCCCCAGAAGGGCGACATCGCATTTTTCGAATTCGGCCCACAGGCGGGCGGCCGCGGCGCGCTCGCGGGCATAGGCCTCCTCCCCGGTGTGGGCCGCCGCCAGGCAGTCGAGGTAGGCCGAAAAGTGGGTCAGACGGCTTTCGGCCCCTTCGGCGGCCAGCACGATCGCCTCCCAGGCATCGGCGCTTGCCTGATCCAGGGGTCCCAGGTCCCCCGCTTTGCGGGCCAGGGAGTCGATCTCCGCGGCCAGGGCCGTTTTGAAGCGCCGCATCTCGGGGCCGTCAAAGGCCGGAAAAAACCCGGTCAAATCCCAGGTCACGCCACTGGCCGAGGTGGTCGCCTGCTCCTGCGGGTTTGGGTGGGATGCCATTTTCGCTGCCCCCGCTGCCTTTCAGAACTTCCGGTTTTTTTTGAGGCCTGCCGCCCGAAACAGGTTCGCGTCCCGAGCCTCGGCTTGACACCGACCCCTCTTTTGTCTATTTTGCTGAATTTAAAGTCAATAGTTTTAAACTCAGATATCGATGGAAGGATCGGCTGAAATGGATGACTGGATTCCCTTTGACGAGGGCGACTATATTGTGGAGCGGGCCTGGCTGGTAAACGATTCCCATCACGCGGCGCCGTTGGAGGACGCGGTTGTCCAGATCTTTGCCGACCGCCAGGGCCGACGCCACCTGAAGGGCTACGGCCGCATCCGCAACGTCGAGGTGGTGGCGCTTCTGGAGGACAGCGACGACCTGGACCTGCTGCTGGACCTGGGCGCCGAATTCAAATTTTTGCTCAAAAGACCGGTGCTCAAATCCGGCAAGGTCTTCGCGCCCGACATCAAATCGACCTTTCAGTTCAACCCGGTCAGCCCGTGGGAGGAACTCTCGGCCGAGCGCTTCGCCCAGCTGACCTCACGGCTGAAGCCCGTGAGGCTCTGAAAGACCCTCGGGCGTCGGCCTCCACCTTGGCACCGGCGGCGCTGTTGCGGCGGCCCCGGTGCTTCACGGCCGCCGGGGCGCGGTTTGGCAGCGCGGGCAGATGTGGGTGCTGCGCTGGCCGACGATGATGCGGGCGATGGGGGTGCGGCAGCGGGGGCAGGCCAGTCCGGTACGGCGGAAGACCCTGAGGGCTTCGCGATTGCTGCCCGGCTTCTCCCCGATGGAGTTGAAATTGGACTGGCCGGCACCCAGGGAGGTGCCGTTGTTGCGCAGGCCCCGCCGCAGCACCTTGCGGATGGCGCGGTGCAGGGCGATGGCCTCGTTGGCGGCCAGGGAGTCCGCCCGGCGGCAGGGATGCAGGCGGGCGTCCCAAAGGGCCTCGTCGACGTAGATGTTGCCGAGCCCGGCGATGAAGCTCTGGTCCAGCAGGAGGGGTTTGAGGGAGCGCTTGCGCCCGTTCAGACCCTGGGCCAGGCGGCGGGCGGTGAAGGTCCGCGCCAGCGGTTCGGGCCCCAGCCGGCCCAACCGCTCACCGGTCTCCGCCAGCAGGTACATGCGGCCGAACTTGCGCGGGTCGTGAAAGCGCAGCTCCCGGCCGTCGTCCAGGGCGATGATCACGTGCTGGTGGGCGGCGCGCCCGCCGCCGCCGGCCACCAGCAGCAGCCGGCCGCTCATGCGCAGGTGAACCAGCAGGTGCCAATCCGGGGCGAGGTCGAAGACGATGAACTTGGCCCGGCGCCGGATGCCGGTGATCCGCCGGCCGACGAGACGTTCGACGAATTCACCGGCACCCAGGCCGGCCACGCTGCGCGGCCAGTGGACCGCAACGGCGGTGACGGTGGCGCCGGGCAGGCCGGCCGCCAGCAGGTCGTCCACAATGGTTTGGACTTCAGGCAATTCGGGCATGCACACACCCTTGGGCAGCTCTTGGGGGCGTCACCGTTCGGGGTCGGCGTCGTGGCGGTCCAGGAAGTAGAGGGTGCCGCCAACGGGTGCAAACGAGAGCACCAGGACATTCAGCAGCGGGACCAGGAACAGCAGGCCGAAGCCCACGTGGAAGGGCAGTTCCCGCAGAAAGAGCCGAAACCGCTCCCCGAAGGGCAGCAGCCGCCGGGCCGGGACCAGGTCGGTGGCGTCCCAGGCGAGAAAGGCGCCCGCCACCACCGGGGCGGCAACGGTCAAGACCGGCCCCAGGGGGGTCAACCAGCCCAGCATGGTCAAGACCAGGGTGAGCACCACCGGCAAAACGCCGCGCGGAATCTCCTGGCGCAGCAGGTGAAAAAAGTGACCCAGGATCGGCCGCTGGGCCGCCTCGCGGGCCGTCCCGCGCATTCGGACCTCGGTCAGGCGGGACATGGCGTCCATGATGACGACGCTGAAGAGGATCTGGGAAACGATGTAGGCCGCCAGCGCCGACACCCCCATCAAGAGGAGCCCCAGCAGCCACGAAAACAGGTGCCACAGCCAGATCAGCCACATGCTGGCGGGGCGCGACCAGATCAGGGTCAGGATGTCGTCGTGATACACCAGCACCAGGCTCGCGGCGGCGACGGTCAGGACCACCACGGCCGCCAGACGCACCAACCCCAGGATCAACAGCCGCGGGGTTCGCAGGCCCAGCATCAACCCCCGCAGGTTGTAAACGATGCCACTGAAAAGACCCATGATGACCTCGACTCCTCTCTACGGCGCCGGGCAGGGGAACTGCCGGCCGGTGGGTTTGCCAAGGGGCCGTGGCAAACGGCCGCGCCCCCTGCGCGATGGCTTTTTACGGAACTGTCATGAGTTGGCAATCGATCCCACAGGAGAAACGCCATGCAGGACTTCGAAAAGCTCGGCGCATTCTATCTCGGTCGTGAATACGATCTTACCCAGCGCCGCAGCCGGCCGGATCTCGTGCTCTACGATGCCAAGGACCTCACCACCCACGCGGTCATCATCGGCATGACCGGCAGCGGCAAAACCGGTCTGGGCATCGCCCTGCTGGAGGAGGCCCTGATCGACGGCATACCGGTGATCGCCATCGACCCCAAGGGCGACCTGAGCAATCTGCTCCTGACTTTTCCCGAGCTTGCCGCAGCGGATTTCGAGCCCTGGGTGGACGAAGGTCAGGCCCTGGCCCAAGGGACGACCCGGCAGCAGTATGCCGCCCGCCAGGCCGAGCGCTGGCGCAGCGGGCTGGCCCGGTGGGGCCAGACGCCCGCGCGCATCGGGCGCCTGCGGGCCGCGGCCGAGCTGGCCCTTTACACCCCGGGCAGCAGCGCCGGCCGGCCGGTGAACGTCATGCGCAGCTTTGCAGCACCTCCCGCCGCCCTGCTGCAGGAGCCGGATCTCCTGCAGGAGCGCATCCAGACCACGGCCACCAGCCTGCTCTCCCTGCTGGGGATCGCCGCCGAGCCCATCACCAGCCGCGAGCATACCCTGATCGCCGCCATCCTGCAAGCCGCCTGGCGGCAGGGGCGGGGCCTGGACCTGGCCGGTTTGATCCACGCCATCCAGGCGCCGCCGTTCGAACGCATCGGGGTCATGAACCTGGAGGTTTTCTTTCCGGCCAAAGAGCGCCTCGGGCTGGCGCTGCGCCTAAACGGGCTTCTGGCCGCCCCGGGCTTCGAGGCCTGGCTGACGGGGGCACCCCTGGAGGTCGGCGAACTGCTCTACGGCCCGGGGGGCAAGCCGCGGGCCGCCATTTTCACTATCGGCCACCTCTCCGAGGCCGAGCGGATGTTCTTCGTGTCCCTGCTGCTGAATGAGATCCTCTCCTGGGTGCGCACCCAGCCGGGCAGCGGCAGCCTGCGGGCGATCCTCTACATGGACGAGATTTTCGGTTTTTTCCCGCCCTCCCGCAACCCGCCGGCCAAAACCCCCCTGCTGACCCTGCTGAAACAGGCCCGGGCCTTCGGCCTCGGGGTGGTGCTGGCCACCCAGAACCCGGTGGACCTGGATTACAAGGGGCTCGCCAACACCGGCACCTGGTTCATCGGCCGACTCCAGACCGAAGGCGACAAGCAGCGGCTCTTGGATGGGCTCGAAGGGGCCGGCAGCGGTTTTGACCGCCGCCAGATCGGGGAGGTGCTCGCCGGCTTGGGGCAGCGGGTGTTTTGGCTGCACAACGTGCACGAGACCCGGCCGGTGATCTTCGAGACCCGCTGGGCCTTGTCCTATCTGCGCGGGCCCTTGACCCGGGAGGAGATCAAGCGCCTGGCGGCGCCGCCGGCCGAAGACGGGGAGCCGGCCGCGCCGCCGAAAGCCCTGTCGCCGCCGGTCGGGTCTGCCGGGGATACGGCTGGGGGCACGCCACCGCTGGCGCCCCAGGGGGTGGCGGTCTATTACGCGGCCGCTGCGGGGGGCGCCGAGGGGCTGGTCTATTCTCCGGCGGTGTTGGGGCGTCTGGACATTCACTACAGCAGCCCACGGCACCGGGTGGAGGCTCGCCAGACGGTGACCCTCGCCGCCCTGCTGGCTGACGGGCCTGTGCCCCTGGACTGGGACGCGGGCTTTGAACTGGCGCTCGAACCCGCCCACCTGATGGACCGGCCGCCAGCCGGGGCGCAATTTCACCCCCTGCCGCCGGCGGCGGGCAGGGCGGCGGCTTTCAAGGGGTGGGAGAAAAGCCTGCTGGCCTGGGTGCGTCAGCGCCGGCCCCTGACCCTTTTGGCTTCCAAGCGATACCGGGTAAGCAGTCAGCCCGGCGAGACCGAGGACCTCTTCCGCGGGCGC